>CAJGDQ010000047.1 GCA_904502215.1 Clostridiaceae bacterium | reverse complement strand
ATGCCAATGGTTGAAAAGGTTTTAAAAGAGGCTAATATTTCTATTTCTGATATTGATGGTTTTGGCGTAAGCGCGGGACCAGGCTCTTTTACAGGGATTAGAATTGGTATTAGTGCTATAAAGGGTATGGCAACACCTCTTAACAAACCCTGCTTCCCTGTTTCAACCCTTTTTGCTATGGCACAAAATTACAGGGATACCGATTGTATAGTTTGCGCCGTTATGGATGCTAGATGCAATCAGGTTTATAACGCAAATTTTGAAATTTTAGATGGTAATATCACAAGACTTTGCGAGGATAGAGCACTTCTTTGCGAAGAATTAGCAAAGGAAATAAAAAATATTTCCCAAAACGAGAAAAAGTGTGTTATAATAGTTGGAGATGGATCAAATCTCTTTTATGAGTTTGTTAAAGATTTTGAAAATGTTTCAAAAGCCGAGGAAGATAAAATGTATCAAAACGCTATCGGTGTTGCTCTTGCAATAAAGGATAGTGTTGAGCCAAAGGAGCTTTTACCTGTTTATTTAAGGCTTCCTCAGGCAGAAAGAGAATTAAAACTTAAAAGGAGTAACGAAAAATGAAAATTGCAATTGGTTGCGACCATGGCGCTCTGGAGCATAAAAATGCTATCGCCGCTCATTTAACCGAAAGAGGCTTTGAGGTTGAGGATTTTGGTATTTATGAAATGCAATCTGTAGATTACCCCGATATTGCAGCCCCGGTTTGCGATAGTATTGTTTCCGGTAAGAACGAGCTTGGTATTCTCGTTTGCGGAACAGGTATTGGAATGTCTATTGCGGCTAATAAGATTAAGGGCATTCGTGCTGCCGCTTGCAGTGAGCATTTTTCCGCTAAGTATACAAGGCTTCATAACAACTCTAATGTTTTATGCCTTGGCGGAAGAGTTATCGGCGTTGGCACCGCAATAGAGCTTGCCGATATTTTCGTTGATACTTCCTTTGAGGGCGACCGCCATCAAAGAAGGATAGATAAAATAACAGCACTTGAAAACAGATAACGGAGGAATTTTAAATGGATAAAAATGTATTTATTATGGACCATCCCCTTATTCAGCACAAGTTGAGCATTTTAAGAGATAAGAGAACAGGCTCCAAGCAGTTTAGAGAGCTTGTTAGCGAAATCGCAATGCTTATGTGTTATGAATCAACCCGTGATTTGCCACTTAAAGAGGTTAACACAGAAACTCCTCTTGTAACCGCAAAAACCAAGGTTTTGGCAGGCAGAAAGATGGCGTTTGTTCCGATTCTCAGAGCAGGTCTTGGTATGGTTGACGGTGTTTTAAGCCTTATCCCTGCCGCAAAGGTTGGCCATATCGGTATGTATCGTGACCCCGAAACCCACACCCCTGTTGATTATTACTGCAAGTTACCTGCAGACCTTGAAGAGCGTGATGTATTCGTTCTAGACCCCATGCTCGCAACAGGCGGCAGCGCTATTGATGCCGTTGCAAGAATTAAGGAATTTAATCCTAAGAGAATTAAATTTATGTGCATAATAGCAGCCCCCGAGGGTATTAAAGCATTTACCGATGCTCATCCTGACGTTCCTGTTTACTGCGCAGGCCTTGATGACTGCCTTAATGACCATTGCTATATCCTCCCCGGTCTTGGAGATGCCGGCGATAGAATTTTCGGCACAAAATAAAACCAAATCCCTCTCGTTTGAGAGGGATTTTTCATATGTATTCCTTTATTATATTTTGAGGCTCGGCGCAAAAAGAAACCGCTTCTTTTGATTTAGGATGGACAAAGGATATTCTATAAGACCAAAGGCCTATTTCATTAAATTCATCCTTTGCGCCATATTTTCTATCGGCAACAAGTGGCATTTTGCAAGAAGCAAACTGAACTCTTATCTGATGAGTTCTGCCCGTATGAAGCAAAATTTTAACAACCGAAAGCTCATCATTAGAATTTATAAGTTCGTATTCAAGCGAGGCTTTTTTAACCCCTCTTCTCTCCTTTTTAACAACAAAAGATTTATTCTTTTTGCTGTCCTTGAATAAAAGGTCAACCATTTCCCCTTTTTCATCGGGTTTGCCGTGGATAAGGGCTAAATATTCTTTTTTAAATTTCTGCTCTCCTATATCCTTTGAAAGAATGGCTGCCGCAGACTTTGTTTTGGCATAAACCATAACTCCGCCAACCTCTTTGTCAAGCCTATGAAGAGGGTAAATAACGCCTTTGGTATGCTCTTCAAGAAGTGTTATCATACTCTCCCCACCCTTGCTATCAGCTTGGGATAGAATACCCATAGGTTTTATACAAACTATTATGCTTTCATCTTCGAATATAATTTTCATAAATCTTTCCTTTAAAGGTGTTTTTATAAATTATAAAACCGACCGATGCTTATGTCAAATTGTTTTTGGTTTCTTATTAGTTAAATAGTTTTTATTAATATAAAAAAGCGCCCGAAACCGTTTGTAAGGCATCGGGTGTTTTGTTTTATTTATTATTTTCCTTTGCAGTGTTGAGGGAGGAAATGAGCATTACTCTAATACTTATACACGCAGTATCAAGATTTTTATATGTGGCTTCATCAATATAATTCGTTTTATATAAAAGTTCAAGCCAATAGCCTGTTTCATTAGCCTCTTTAAGAGCAATTTGGAGTTTAGATACAAAATCTGCTCTGCCGTGAGCATATTGTGCTTCGCGTATATTTGCGCCGATTGAGGTTCCGCTTCTACCGATTTGGTAGGAGATAATATTTTCTTTTTTAAGTTTAAGTTCTTTTACGAGGTTTATAATTGATACTGCGAAATCCATTGATTGAACGGATAATTTATCATCACGCATATGTGGCACCTACTTTCATTTTTAGTATAACATAAACTATTTTATTTGTAAATGAAGCATTTGCATTCGCAAATATGAAGCAGGGCTTACGCCCTATGAAGCACGAGCATACGCTCGTATGAAGCGAAGCGCTCCTTATCGTGCCGCAGCACACTTCATAGCCAAAGGCTGCTTCATTAGCGTTAGCGTCTTAATGTTCCCGAAGGGAACGCTTCATTCACCAAAAATAAAAGGACTACCGAAGTAGTCCTTTTATTTTTGGTGATCCATCGGGGATTCGAACCCCGGACACCTTGATTAAAAGTCAAGTGCTCTACCGTCTGAGCTAATGAATCATACACTGCAATTTAGACAGCTTTAATATTATATCAACAGGTTTGTCCGTTGTCAACAAAAACTTTTAGAAATTTTAAAAATTTAAGTAAACTGCCAAAATTATTGCAATTTGAAGCAAAATTATTAGCGGAATGCCAAGCATAAACTTATTATGGCGTGTTTTATGGCGGATTATTCGCATAACAATGAACATCATCACCGAACCTCCAAGCAATCAAAGCAACAACAATGTTCTCTCGCTTATCCGCCAACCACCATTTACTGCACTTAGCTTATCTATTATACAAGCCATTGCCGAAACAACACTTATCAGTATTATGTAAACCAACAAAAAATCATACAACATAAAATCACCGCTTAAATTATACTATTATTAAACGGTTTTTTCAATTTGTTTTTTAAGTTTTATTATGATTCTCTTTTCAAGCCTAGATATATAGGATTGAGAAATGCCTAAGGTATCAGCAACCTCCTTTTGAGTGTATTCCTCATAGCCGTTCATACCAAAACGCATTTCCATTATTTGTTTTTCTCTGGCAGGCAGCTTCTTAACGAAGGTATTAAGCTGAAAGCGCTCATCCTGACTTTCTATTTCCCTGCCTATCTCATCCCCATCACTACCAAGAACATCTGATAGCAAAAGTTCATTTCCATCCCAGTCAATGTTTAAAGGCTCATCTATAGAAATTTCGTTTTTTAAGGGAGATGTTTTTCTAAGATACATTAAAATCTCGTTTTCAATGCACCTTGAAGCATAAGTAGCAAGCTTTATATTTCTATCAAGGCAAAAGGTATTAACTGCCTTGATAAGACCTATCGTTCCAATAGAAATCAAATCCTCAATATTAACCCCTGCCGTATCGAATTTTCTTGCAATATAAACAACGAGACGGAGATTATGAACTATAAGCTTATCTCTTGATTTTTCACTAGCCTCGGTCAGTAATTCTATTTCTTCCTCAGCAGATAAAGGTGGCGGCAGGGTTTCAGGACCATTGATATAAAAAATCGGCTTTAAAAATCCTATTTTATAAAATATCTTTAAAATTATTTCTCTGAGCATTTATAAGCACCGCCTAATCTAAAATTTTGGGATTAACGATGGCATTATAACCATCATTTAATGGAGTTTTTGCAACTGCTAAAATAGGTTTTTGGAGCAAAACAGTTTTGGAATTTCCGAAAGCCTTGGCTTTATCGCATCTAAAACCATCAAGTATATCAGCTCCCGAAACACTTGAATAAGGCACTACCCGATACCTGTTTTTAGCCCTTTCCTTAGCCTCTTCAATATCACCGAAAATCCTTTTAACAGCTCTCTTATCTGCAATTATTATTTCACAGTTTCCAAACAAATCAACAACCGAATTTCCTGTATCTAAAATTGCCGAAAGCTTCTCGCTTTTGCCATCACTTTCAATGGTAATTTCGCACATTTCAGCGTTTTTTGAACTAGACTTGAAAATATGACTTAAAACAATGAATAGCAAATAAAAAATAACTGTTGAACCTATAAGCACCAAAGGTGAAATGTCAAAATAAACAACCGAGTTATTTATAACCATTCCGTAAGGTTTGAAAATATGCCATAAAGCCATCATAATTCCTGCATAGGAACAGGTTATGATAAATAAAATGCCAAAGCCTTTAAGAAACTGCTTTATATTCCTTATTCCAAAAGCAGTAGCACTCATTAAAAGACAAATAACAGCCTTAAAAGCAAGCTCCCAAACAACCGATAACTGAGGCAAAAATATGTATAAAGAGGATATTGCGCCGATTAAAGATGATAGCAAAATTCTAAAGGTTTTAAGCCGTTTTCCAATAATTTTAGAGCTTGCCAAAACCAAAAAATAATCAACAATTAAGTTAAGCACAATTAAAACATCGGCATATATCACCATCAAAATCACCCTGTTAATTATTATATCTTATCGAGGGCGAAAAAAATGTCGCTTAAAGGCGGTAAATCAAGAGTTTTTATTCAAAGGAATGATTGACAAAAAAATACTTTGAGTATATAATATATGAGTTAAATTTTGCTTTTAAGGATGTTTTAATTATGAAATGGACTTCACTTAACGATTTAAGAGAGAAATATCTTGCTTTTTTTGAGTCAAAAGGGCATTTGCGACTCGGCAGTTTTTCTCTTGTTCCTCAAGGAGATAAATCACTTTTACTTATAAATTCGGGTATGGCGCCTATGAAGAAGTATTTTACAGGCGAGGTTACTCCCCCATCAAAAAGGGTTACCACCTGCCAAAAATGTATAAGAACACCCGACCTTGAAAGAGTTGGTATAACCGCTCGCCATGGCACATTCTTTGAGATGCTCGGAAACTTTTCTTTCGGTGATTATTTCAAGAATGAGGCAATTCCGTGGGCTTGGGAGTTTTTAACCGAAACTCTTGAAATTCCGGCAGAGCTTCTTTGGCCCTCGGTTTATGAAGAGGATGATGAGGCTTATGCTTTATGGCGTGATGTTATCGGTGTGCCTGAAGAGAGAATTATAAGAATGGGCAAAGAGGATAACTTCTGGGAGCACGGAACAGGTCCTTGCGGCCCCTGCAGTGAGATTTATTTTGACCGCGGTGAGAAATACGGTTGCGGCTCTCCTGACTGCAAGCCCGGTTGCGAATGCGATAGATATATGGAAATCTGGAACAATGTTTTCTCGCAGTTCAATAATATGGGTGACGGCACCTATACAGAGCTTGAGAATAAAAATATTGATACAGGTATGGGCCTTGAAAGACTTGCTTGCGTTATGCAGGATGTTGACAATATGTTTGAGGTTGATACCATTAGAAATATTCTTGATAAGGTTTGCGAAATTTCGGGCAAGGAATACGGCAAGGATAATTCAACCGATATTTCTATCCGTGCTATTACTGACCACGCCCGTGCTTCAACCTTTATGATTAGTGATGGTATTATCCCCTCTAATGAAGGCAGAGGCTATGTTCTTCGCCGAATTATAAGAAGAGCCGTTCGCCACGGAAAGCTTATCGGTATTAACCGCCCCTTCTTTATGGAGCTTTGCGAGGCTGTTATCAACGAAAATAAATCGGGATACCCCGAGCTTATTGAGAAAAAAGAGCTTATCTCAAAGGTTATCACCAATGAAGAGGCAAGCTTCAATAAAACTATCGACCAAGGTCTTAATATGCTTTCCGAGCTTACCAAAAACGGCGGTATGCTCTCGGGTGAGGATGCATTTAAGCTTTATGATACCTATGGCTTCCCCATTGACCTTACTATTGATATTTTGTCCGAAAAAGGTATGACTGTTGATGAGGATAAGTTCAAAGAGCTTATGACCGAGCAAAGAAATAAAGCACGTAATGCCCGTAAGGCTTCTGACGGCGAAAGCTGGAAGAGTGATGGTATTTCTTTTGATAATATTGAAGCTACTGCTTTCTTGGGATACACAAGAAACGAATGCGAAGCCAAGGTTATAGATATTGTTGTTAACGGCGAGCATACCGAAATGACTGCCGAGGGTGATAATGCAGTTATCGTTCTCGATAGCACCGTTTTCTATGCCGAAAGTGGCGGCCAAATCGGTGATAGCGGTGTTATCTCAGCCATTAACGGAAATGCTTTAGTTTCAGATACAAAGAAAAATCAAAGCGGTATTTTTACCCATTTTTGCAAGATTGAAAGCGGTGTTATCTCGGTTGGAGATACCGTTACAGCAAAGATAGATATCGCAAGAAGAGAAGATATCAAGAGAAACCATACTGCCGCCCACCTTTTGCAAGCAGGACTCAGAGCAGTTCTTGGCACTCACGTTGAGCAGGCAGGTCAGCTCGTTAATGATACAACTGTTCGTTTCGACTTTACTCATTTCTCAGCTCTTACTGCTGAGGAAATCAAAGCAGTTGAAGCTTTTGTTAACAATGCTATTTTAGATGGCTTAGAGGTTGAAAACCGTGAAATGCCTATTGATGAGGCTAAAAAGCTTGGCGCTATGGCTTTATTCGGTGAAAAATACGGAGATGTTGTTCGTGTTGTAAAGGCTGCCGATAAATCGATTGAGCTTTGCGGCGGAACTCATGTTGATAATACAGGAAAATTGGGTCTTTTCCATATCGTTTCAGAGTCAAGCGTTGCTGCAGGTGTTCGCCGTATTGAAGCGGTTACAGGTAAAAACCTATTAAATCTTATCTATGGCAATATTGATTTAATGAATCAAACCGCCGAAAACCTTAAGGCTCAAAATGCAGGCGAAATTGCAAAGAGAGCAACCGCTGTTATGGGCGAGCTTAAGGAAACAAAACAGGCTCTTGAAAAAGCCGAGGCAAAGCTTGCTGGCGGCAAGCTTGATGAGATTTTGAAGTTCTCTATCTCGGTTGGTGATATT
>CAJGDQ010000046.1 GCA_904502215.1 Clostridiaceae bacterium | reverse complement strand
TAGATAATGAGGGACTTTCTCATATCCATATTTGCCCTGAAACTATGGGTAAGGTCAATCAGCTCGGCACCTTGCAAGAGGTTATGGAGCTTTGTAAAATAGATGAGAGGCTTATACCTTGTATTGATTTCGGACATCTTAATGCACGTAATTTAGGCGTTTTGAAAACAAAAGAGGATTTTGAAAAGGTTTTCTTAACCATCAAAAATGAGCTTGGCGAATATAGATTTAAAAATTTCCATTCGCATTTTTCAAAGATTGAATACACAACGGGCGGTGAAAAACGCCATTTAACCTTTGAGGACAAGGTATTTGGTCCTGATTTTAAGCCTGTTATAGAGCTTGTTTGCAAATATGACTGCACACCAACCTTCATTTGTGAATCAGCAGGCACTCAGGCTGAGGATGTTAAACAAATGAAAGATTATTATAATAAGTTAAGGGGGATATAGGATGATTTGGCATAGCGCCTCTAAAGACGAAGTTTTAGAAGAGTTATCGGTTGATAAGTTTTCCGGTCTTGCAAATGGTATTGCCGACCAAAGACTGGATGAAAACGGATTGAATGTTATTTCTTCTAATGAAAAACCGAGTTTTTTAAAGCTTTTCTTATCACAGTTTAATAACAAAACTATTATTCTTCTTATTATTATTTCTCTACTTTCCTTTATTGTTTCTTTAATGTATGAAGAGGTAAACAGCTTTTCGCCACTTTTGATAATAGCAATTGTTATTATAAACGCTGCTGTTAGTGCTTTTCATATTTTAAATTGTGATAAAACACTTGAAAATATCAAAAACTTTACTAATTCAACCGTTTCGGTTATGAGAGATGGTATCGTTAAACATTTAAATGCTTTGTTGCTCGTTCCCGGTGATATTATTTTATTAGAGGCAGGGGATTATATTCCTGCCGATGCGAGAATAATTGAGTCAAATGAATTTCGTGTTAATGAAAATTTATTAACAGGTGTTGAAATTCCTGTTGAAAAAAATGAGGATTCAATTCTTGACGATATAACTGTTATTAGCGAACGTTCTAATATGGTGCATTCGGGTTGTAGCGTTGTTCACGGAACTGCTAAGGTGGTTGTTGTTGCAACAGGTATTAATACCGAAATGGGTAGAACCTCTGCGATTTTGCAAGAAAGCGGCGATGATAAGCTTCCACTTCAGCATCAGCTTGATAATATCGCTAAATTTACAAATCTGATTATTCTTGCTGTTTGTATATTAACCTTTATTATCGGTATGATTCATAATTTTAATAATGGTCAATTTGCAAGTATGACCCTTAAAATGTTAATGAATTCGGTAGCGTTAGGTGTTGCTGCCATTCCCGAGGCACTTCCTGCTATTGCTACCATTGTTATAGCTCTTGGAACCCATAGGATTTTACAAGATAAAATAATTATAAAAAATGCCAAAGCTGCTGAAAGCCTTGGAAAAACTGATGTTATTCTTTGCGATAAAACAGGCGTTTTAACCCACAACAAAATGCAGTTAACAACAGTTTTTGATGGCAAAAAAATAGTTAATCTTGAAAATGAAGCTATTGATGAATCCTCGGCTTTGGTTATTAAGATTGCAACTGCTTGTTCAACTCTTAATAATGATTCAACCGAAAACGCTATTGAAAAGGCCTGTCTTGCGTATAACACAATGAGTAAGGCTGATGTTGCTAATATCTATCCCCATATAACCGAAATTCCTTTTGATTCCGAACGCAAAATGATGACCGTTATAACAATGATTAACGAGAAACCTTTTGCTATTGTTAAGGGTGCGGTTGAGGCTGTTGTTCCTAAGTGCATAGGTTGCAATTCCGAGGAAATTCTTTCCCTTAATCAGTCCTTGGCTGAGGAAGAACTAAGAGTTATTTGCATAGCTATGAAACCGCTTTTCGAGCTTCCTGCAAACCCGAATCCCGAGGAAATTGAAAACGGCCTTACCTTTGTTGGTCTTTTAGGTCTTTCTGACCCACCAAGAGAAGGGGTTATTGATGAGATTGCCGCTTGTAAGGAAGCGGGCATTAAAACGGTTATGATAACCGGCGATAATCTTATCACCGCCAGAACTATTGCGAGAAGAATAGGTATTTTAGAAGACGACACTTTTGCTGTTACAGGCGAAGAATTAAGCCTTATGAGTGATGATGAGCTTAGCGAAAATATTGAAAAATATTCAGTTTTTGCCCGTGTTTCACCTAGCGATAAGGTAAGAATTATTAAAGCTTGGCAGTCAAGAGGTAAAAATGTTACCGTAACTGGCGATGGAGTTCAGGATGCTGATGCTTTAGCTCTTGCTGATGTTGGTTGCGCTATTGGTAAATTTGGCGCAGATGTTGCTAAGGGTAATGCTGATATTATTATTCAAAATAATCGATTTAGTTCTATCGTTTATGCTATCAAGCAAAGCAGAGCATTATTCTCCAATGTTCGCAAGCTTGTCAACTATCTATTTAGCACCAATTTTGCTGAGATTTTTACTGTTTTATTCGGTATGATATTTACTGGAATTATGCCCGTTGCTGCGGTTCATCTTTTATGGATAAATTTATTAACCGATTCAGCTCCTGCAATCTCTCTTTGTATGGAAGGCGCTGAAAAGGGGGTTATGAAATCTAAGAGGGTTTTTTCAAATAAGATTTTTGATAAGTATGCGGTATTTTCGGTAACATCTCAAGGAATGTTTATAGCAATTTTAACCCTTATAGTTTTCGCTATCGGTAAAACAATCGGAGGTCTTAATACGGCAACTACCATGGCATTTGCGGCATTGGGCCTTATGCAAATCTTCCATTGTTTTAACAATAAGTTTGAAGGCAGTATTTTTAATAAGGAAATTTTCTCAAATAATCTTTTGAATTTTTCTTCGGCCATTGCGATTTTTATAATTCTTTTCCTTATTTTCACCCCTGCTGGTTATGTGTTTGGTCTGGAAATGTTAAATATAGGAAATTTTGCTTTGGTTTTACTTTTCTCGATTTTAATTATTCCATTTAGCGAGCTTACAAAATTAATTGCAAAAAGGATATAAAAAAATAAGAGGCGTCTGGGACGCCTCTTATTTTTTTAAATAACATATCCGCCGTTAATACCAAGAACTTGACCCGTTATGTAATCCGCTTTATCGGATGCTAAAAATTCGATGGCGGCTGCAATTTCATCAGCACTGCCCATACGACCCAAAGGAATGTCCTCAACAAAATCGGAAAGCTCTTCAATGGTGAGGTTTGAGTTCATACTAGTTTCTATAAGACCGGGGGCTATGCAGTTGACTGTTATTCCGCTAGGTGCCAATTCTTTTGCAAGAGCCTTTGTCAGCCCTATAACACCTGCTTTAGCGGCCGAATAAGCAACCTCACAAGAAGCACCGACCTGACCCCACATAGAAGATATATTAATAATTTTACCACTTTGGCGGCTAACCATTGAGGGAATAACCGACTTGCAACAGTTGAAAACACCTTTTAAGTTGATATCTATAATTTTATCAAAATCAGCTTCATCGGTATCGGTTATGAGGCCTTGAAAAGCAACTCCTGCATTATTAACAAGAATATCAAGGCTGCCAAACTTATATAGAGTTTCTTTAACCATAAGGTCTACCTCTAATTTATTTGCAACATTTGCCTTATGCATCATAGCTGAATATCCGTTTGCAACTAAAGAATTGCAGAGTAGGGAAGCGGCCTCATAGGAATCATTGAAGTTGATAACAACATTATAACCTTTTTGGGCGAATAGAATAGCGGTTGCGGCTCCAATCCCTTTTGAAGAGCCTGTTATGATAACGGTTTTTTTCATAAATTTTCTCCTATAGTTTTTTAAAATCATTTGTTTTAGTATAACATATTATTTTTAAAAATAAAAGAGCCAATTTTCACAACAGGTTGGGCTTTGAAAATGGTTGATACAATAGATATAGCGTGGTTAACATAATAAGTTAACATAACATTTTTAAATTTAAAAATTATGGTTGACATAACTGCTTAAATGTTGTATAACTATTATAGTTGGTTTTTATTTGGCGCTTTTCTAAATTTTGGCTTGCTTTTTCATAAGGCGGCTGATTTTTTTCGCCCTATTTTATTGGTTTACATAAAATTGAATAAAATCAATATTTTGTGTTTAGTTTAAGAGCTTTAACTAAATATTGAATTCCAAAATATAGAATATCTTGTCCTTTTATTTCATATTATTTCTTAGAATGGAGTGGTAATATGAAAAAAGGAAGAGTGCTAAAGCTTTGGCACTTTGGTGAGATGTTTGAATTCTTCAAAAAGAACAATCTTTTAATGATTTTAACCTTGTTTTTTATTGGCGGATTTTGTTTTGGAATTTATTTTTGCTCAAAGGAAACCGGTCTTTTTGATTTTTCAAAAAGATATATAGCTGATTACATAAGCAATCGAACAGGGTATTCTTTTATTTCAGTTTTGTTTCGTTCGTTTTTTAGTTCAATGCTTTTTATAGCAGTATGCTTTATATCAGGCTCATCAATGCTTGGGATAATTTTGGTTCCTTTTATTTGTTCTGCAAAAGGTTTGTTACTTGGAACAATTGCGGCAAATTTATATATCGGTAATTCACTAAACGGTATTGCTTTTTATGCAGTTTTGATTTTACCATCGGCGGTTATCTCGGTTATTGCCATTATTTTAGCTTCAAAAGAATCAATTTGGTTTTCTTTATTGCTTGCAAGATTAACCTTTCCATCAACGAGCCCAAAAAATTTATCCTTTGATTTTAAAAATTACTGTGTTAAATATCTCAGTATTTCGGCGATATGTTTTGCATCTGCATTACTTGATGCAATTTTATCGGTTAATTTTTTAAAGAGTTTTAATATTTAATTTTAAGGAGGTGCGGTATGAAAGATTATATTGATATTTTCAAGGTTTATCTTTTGGATGAGAAAAAGTCATCCGGTAATACAGTTGAATCTTATATTCGTGATATAAATCAGTTGGTTACATACTGCGCTTCTAAGAATATTTTAGATATGGCACAGTTTACGAATAGTGAGTTCAAAACCTATCTTGAGTATCTTTCGGTATTAGGAAAATCAGAGGCTACTAAAACTCGCATTATTGCCTCGGTTCGTTGCTTCTATCGTTTCTTAAACAGTAAGGGTATTTCAAAGAGTAACCCTGTTGATGGAATTAAAGTTAAAAAGGCTCAAAAGAAGTTGCCCGGTGTTTTAGATGCAAATGAGATAGTTCTATTATTGGCTCAGCCAAATAGCGCCGACTATAAGAGCATTCGTGATAAAGCGATGCTTGAGCTTTTATATGCAACAGGTATTAAGGTATCTGAGCTTATTGATTTAAAGGTTAATGATATCAACCTCGGAATCGGAATTATCCATCTCAAAAGCGATAAAAAGGAGAGAATTATCCCTCTTTATCCTGCTGCCGTTAAATCGGTTGCCGATTATCTTGTTAATGTTCGTCCTGCTATCGTTCTTGATGAAGGGGAGGACAGGCTCTTTACCAATATGACCGGTCAGCATATGTCTCGCCAAGGCTTTTGGAAAATCATCAAGCATTATGCTGAAATGGCAGGTATTAAAAAGGATATAACTCCTCACACATTGCGCCATTCCTTTGCAGCGCATTTGCTTGAAAACGGCGCAAAGCTTTCAGATATTAAAGAAATGCTAGGTCATTCTGATATTTCTTCAACTCAAATTTATGCTCAGCTTATGAAGAGTAAATATACTGCAGCATATTCAAAATTCCATCCACTTGCAAAATAGAACTAAAACCGCTCATTTTGAGCGGTTTTTTTGCATTTTAGTATTGATAAAATAATATAAATATGGTATTATAAATTGAATAATTATTTAAAGGAGATGTTAGCGTGGCGGATAATAGAGCGATAGGCGTTTTTGATTCAGGACTCGGCGGTTTAACGGTTGTTAAAGAGCTTCGTTCATTATTGCCGGATGAGGATATTGTTTATTTTGGCGATACCGGCCGTGTTCCTTACGGCACTAAAAGCCGCGAAACAATCCGTAAATATGCTGTTGAGGATGAAAAGTTTCTATTATCTAAAAATGTTAAGCTTATAATTGCCGCTTGCGGAACAGTTTCTTCTGTTGCTTCCGATATCGGCGCAAAGCTTCCTGTTCCTTATTTTGAGGTTGTTTCTCATTCGGCTGTTTCGGCAGTTAATGAAACAAAGAATAAAAAGATTGGCGTTATCGGAACGGCCGCAACCGTTAACAGCGGAATGCATAAAAAGCTTATTTTAGAGCTTTTACCCGAAGCGGAGGTTACAGCTTGCAGTTGTTCGATGTTTGTGCCTTTGGTGGAAGAAGGTTGGTTCGCTGAGGATGATGCAGTTGTTTTAGGGACTGCCGGAAGATATCTGAAACCAATGCTAGAGTCAAATGTTGATACTTTAATATTGGGTTGCACCCATTATCCGATTTTATCAGAAGCTATTGATAAAGTTTTAAACCATAAGGTTAGGCTTATTAATATGGGAACCTCGGTGGCTTTAAGCGTTGCAAATTATCTTAAAGAGAATGATATGTTAAGTGAGGGAAATAAGGGCGAATGCACTTTTTATGTTAGTGATAAGCCTGATAACTTTACAAATACAGCGTCAATTCTTTTAGGTAATGATTTTGATGAACAAAAGGTTGAACAGGTGGATTTGAACAGTTTATGATTAAGGATGTTTTAATTAGCATCAAGGGTATCCAAGGCATTGACGACCAAACTGATACTGTTGAATTTATAACTGACGGCAGGTTTGGTTTCAAGGATGGAAATTATTTTATATCCTATGATGAAAGCGGAATGCTTGATAAGGGTGAAGAGGTTAAAACCCAAATTCATATTAAGGGCGAAAATAAAGTTTTACTCAAGCGCTCAGGAACTATTAACAGCCGAATGCTTATCGAAAAGGGTGTTAGAAACCAAGCTTTCTATTCAACCCCAATAGGTGAACTTACTATAGGCATTTTAGGCGAGGAAATCGATTTTAAGCTTAACGAAAAGGGCGGAAATATCGATTTAAAATATACAATTGATTCTGATTTGAGGCTTATTAGCCGAAACAGTGTAAATATTACTATCAAAGAGGTTAAAAACGATGTCAATTTTAGTAACTAAAGCAAAGGAACAAATTAAGAATGTTGTGGTTAAGGCTGCAATATCAGCTATGGATAAAGGCTTGCTGGATAATGCAGAGCTTTCGGCTTTTAATGTTGAAGTGCCTGCTAATAGAGAGCATGGCGATTATGCGATTAACGCCGCTATGGTTTGGTCTAAACTTTTTAGAAAGGCTCCTCGTCAAATAGCAGAGATATTATCCCAAAATTTCGATTTTGAGGGTAGCTATATTAAATCCTTTGAAATCGCAGGCCCCGGTTTTATCAATTTCTTCCTTGATGATAGTTATTATGCTGACATTGTTGCCGATATCGAGGAAAAGGGCGAGGATTACGGTAAAAGCGATTTTGGCAAGGGTGAGAAAATCCTTGTTGAATTTGTTTCGGCTAACCCAACAGGACCTATGCATATCGGAAATGCCAGAGGCGGCGCTTTGGGGGACTGCTTGGCGGCTGTCCTTTCG
>CAJGDQ010000045.1 GCA_904502215.1 Clostridiaceae bacterium | reverse complement strand
GCCTCCGCAACCAACAATGCGAACCGATTTAGATATCGGTGCAGAAAAGTCCGAAACCACAACGGTTTCGGACTTTTTCTATACAAATTTTCATAGTTGAATTTCATAGATATCCTACGCCCAAAATGGTTTTTGGGGTGGACTTGAAGTTAAAAGCGGCTATACAGGTGTAACTTGACAAAGTAAGTGATATGTGTCATGATGAAATGAATGGAAAGATATTAACAGAAGGAGGTTTACATATGGAGTACTTTAAAAAGTACAGTTCGAACACTCTTGCTGGAAGCGGCAATCAGTTTTTCTTTTATAACGAAAATGAACAGCAAACAAGAAGCTGTACGCTTTATAAAGTTGCAAGCGGCGGTGAATATCCTTATTCATTTTTATTTTCGAACACCATCGACAGCACCTATTCAAATGGAGCCATCAGCCACAAAAACCTTGTTATAGATACATGGACAATAGAGCAAATGCTTGTAGGTGTTTGTTCTCGGTGTGATGAGGAATCATTTACATATCCAAAAAAAATGGAGCAGGTTTTGTTTGGCGGACAAAAGCAAAAAGTAGTAAATCCTGCTGAGTTTTTTTCTACTGACCCTGTTACATTAAACGTGAAAAGTGGAGAATATATCTGCGTTGAAATTGTTTTTTCAGGTAATATGATACCCTATCACGAGGAAAGCATTATCCCATCGTTTATCTTTCATAACGGTGAGTGGATTGCATCAAAAAAACATCCGTTTGTTTCAATGGTAGGTATACAAAGACCTGCAAAAAAGAAAATCGCATTTTTGGGCGATTCCATAACACAGGGCATTGGAACACCGATCAATTCGTATGAGCATTGGAATGCGGTTTTTGCAAATTTATTGGGTAATGAATATGCGTATTGGAATCTCGGCCTTGGTTACGGCAGAGCGGACGATGCTGCAAGTGACGGAGTGTGGCTTTACAAAGCTAAGCAAAACGACATTGTATTCGTATGCTACGGAGTAAACGATATATTTCAAGGGTACAGTGCCGATACTATAAAGAAAAATCTTCAGACAATTGTTGATAAATTGCACGAATTCGGCATATGTGTGATTATACAGACGATTCCCCCATTTAACTACTCTGAAGAGCAACGTGGCAAATGGCAGGAGATTAACAATTTTATTAAATGTGAATTAAAAAATGTGGAATTGGTATTCGACTGCGTAAAATATTTGGCCAAAAATGATAGTGAACCGCATATGGCAAAATACGGTGGACACCCTGACAGCGATGGTTGCAAAGTGTGGGGAGAAGCTCTTTTTGAAGCGGCAACTAAAGTGATTGAAAAATAATTTTTGTGTTATTAACCGATATCTAAATCGGTGCAACTTGCCAAAAAAACTCAAAACACCTTTTGGTGTTTTGAGTTTTTTCTTGTTTTGGTGATATGTATTTAATCCGCAGTTTTTGGTGTAGTTACTCTTTTATTTGACAAATAATGCAGATATTGTTGCTATTTGATTTTTTTTATGTTATTATAAATTATGAATAATTGTATTTTAACATATTGGGGGACAATATAATGAAATCAATTCGCGCTAAAATTATGTGGTTGCTGTTCTATAGCGTTTTAATATCCTCGTTAATTATAGGCGCTATGGGGATTTTTTTGACCGCTAATGTTATTAATCAAAGTTCTACGGAGAATATGCGTCTTTTATGCAAGAATAATGCAGATAATATCGACATTACTTTTGCAAAGGTTGAGGAATCGGTTAACACCCTTGCGCATTTCGTAGAATCGGAGTTGCCAAGCATTGAATCCATAAAAGATGATGGATTCAGAGAAAAATTTTCGGCTGATATTCAAAAGAATGCCTTGCATCATATTGAGAATACTGCCGGTGCGGCGGCGGTATATATGCATTATGACCCTGCATATATCGGCAAGACCGACGGATTTTACTATGTTAAATATAAAGAAACCGATGAATTTATATATCATCCTCTAACCGAAATATCTGCATTTCCTGATAATGATGAGGAGCATGTTGGTTGGTGGTATGTGCCTACGGTTAGCGGTAAAGCAACCTGGTTTGAGGCATATTATGATGCTAACATTGAAAGATATATTATTTCTTATGTTGTGCCGATTTATAAGGATGAAAAATTGGTTGGAGTTATCGGTGCGGATATTTTCACCGAACATATTGTTAATCTTGTTAAAGAGGTTTCCATTTTTAATTCGGGACAAGCAGCAGTTTTAAAAAGCGATGGCACGGTTTTATATCACCCGAATTTTGAGCGTGGCGTTTTAATAGGTGAGGGAGACCCCGGTTTTGAAGGGGTTATAGATAAGCTCACCAAGCAAGAAAGCACCAAGGAATTGATTTCTTATAAGCTTAAGGGCGAGAAGAAAAAGTTAGCAAGCTGCAAGCTTCGAAACGGAATGTTGATGATATGCTTTGCTCCTGAGTCGGAGATATACCATCAGCAAAATATGTTAACACTTGCTAACCTGGCAATTACCGGTTTGGTTGTTTTGGTGGCTACCTTTATTGCGTATGTATTAAGCAAAAAATTAACCCGCCCAATTAAAAGGCTCAATGAAGCAGCTAAACACCTAACCGATGGCGAATATGATTTTGATATTAAAGTTGATACATACGATGAAATCGGTGAATTAACAAAAACATTTATAGAAACCCGCAAAATCCTGCGTCAGCAAATTCATTTGCTTGATAAAGAGGCTCATATGGACGGGCTTACAGGCGTTGGAAACAAATCCGCATTTATGGATAAAGAACTTGAATTAAACAACAAAATTATTGAGGGAAATGCCGATTTCTTTGTTGCGGTTTTTGATGTTAATAAATTAAAGATTGCCAACGATGTTTTCGGTCATATGGCAGGAGATAAGCTTCTTTTAACTTTTGCAAACCATTTGTCTGATATTTTTGATTCTTCTAATGTTTACCGTCTCGGCGGAGATGAATTTGTTGTAATTTTATCTGATGCCAATAGTGAGGAAAAGCTTGCGGCTTGTGTTGCCGATATGCAGTCTCTTTCGGTTGAGGGTTATCCCGAATGTAAAGTATCCTGTGCTTATGGCGCTTCTCGTTTTGATAAAATGAAGGACCATCAGCTTTCTGATGTTTTGCGCCGTGCCGACAAGGAAATGTATAAGAACAAAACCGAAACCAAGCAAGAAACATTCCCTTGGCAAGAGGGTTCAAAGGGTATCAAGCAGTTGCAAATAGATAAGTATTGCGAATTGTTAGAATCCTTAAAGGTTAGCACAGATGACTATTTATACCTTATGAATATTGAAACGGGATATGTTCGTTTCTTCGGTGGTAATAACAGTAGCTTTAATCTTGCAGATGGAAGTGAAATTTCAAGCGATATTGATAAAATTTTATCTTACGTTCATATTAATGACCATGCCCTTGTTAGAGATGCAATATATTCTATTATAAAACGTGATACCGAAACAATAGATATTAATTTCCGTATGAACAACAATAATAGTATGCGTTGGGTAAATTGCCGAGGCAATGTTATCAAGGATGAAATGGACGCACATTTTGTTGTTATCGGAAGAATATCCCAAAATGCTGTTAAACATCTTTATAATCCTATTACAACCTTGTTTAATAAAACAAAGCTTAAATTAGACCTTCATGGAGAGGTTGTAAATCAATTTAACTGTTTAATGCTTATGGATATTGATAATCTATCGGAAATCAATTTGAAGCATGGCTCGGTATATGGCGATAATATGCTGAAAATGTTAGCTGAGGAGCTTGAAAAAAGATTCTCAATGTGGCAAATTTATCATACCGAAAAAGACCGTTTTGTTGTTCTTTTGGATGTTAGTTCCAGCAAGGAAATTGAGAAGATTTTTGCTAGCATAAAGGAAGCTCTGGCCGCTAAATGCACCATTTCCGCTTCGGTTGTTCCGAATGATAGCTCGGTTTATATCGACACCGAAAATATTTATGATTATGCCGTTCAGGTTCTCAGCAATTCTAAAAAGAACGGAGTTGGCCAAATTTTCTTCTTCTCAAAGGATAGCTTGCTTGAAAGAATTTCCGAGGTTGAGCTTTTTGAGGAGCTTGAAGAAAGCACGAAAAATAACTTTGAAGGCTTTAATCTTGTGTATCAGCCGCAAATCAACGCTGAAGACTATTCTATAGTTTCGGTTGAGGCTTTGCTTAGGTATACCTCAAAAACTAAGGGGAGAATTTTCCCCGACCAGTTTATACCGATGCTTGAGAGAACCGGTCTTATCAATGAGGTTGGTCTTTGGGTTGTTGAAGAGGCACTTCGCAAGTGCAAAGAATGGCGTAAGTTTAACCCTGATTTCAAAATCAGTGTAAATGTTTCACCCAAGCAGTTAGAAAAGAAGCAAACAGCTTCTCAAATTATAAAACTTCTTTCAAAATATGAACTTCCGGGCGAGGCTTTAATTCTTGAAATTACCGAATCAACCCAGTTGGATGAGGATGAGGAAGTATTTGCTATTTTAACAAAGCTTAGAGATGCCGGAATCCAAATTGCCATTGATGATTTCGGAACAGGATATTCAAACCTTGGCAATCTAAAACATATTCATGCAAATATACTTAAGGTTGACCGTGTATTTATAAAAGATATTAAAGAAAACGGGTATAACTATAACCTGATTTACAATGTTTTGGAATTTGCAAAATCAAATTCGCTCAAGGTTTGCTTAGAGGGCGTTGAAACAAAGAAAGAACTTTTGGTTTTATCGGGCTTGCAGGCGGATATTTTCCAAGGATATTTGTTTGATAAGCCTTGCTCTGCTGAGGATATTGAGGCCAAGTATTTCTTGAAGGATTCAGAAGAATATATTAACCATTTGGAATATATCGAACAGTTAGCAAAGGAGAAAAGACATTCTCCGATAGTTAATATGGAAATGAAAGAGATATTGAGCGGTCTTAATATAGGCTTGTGGATTATAAGAAATAATCTTAAAACAGGTGAAAATGAATTATATGCCGATGAAATTATGAGAAAATTATTAGGCGTTGATAATAGCATTATGCCTAATGATTGTTATTCTCATTGGGAGAAAAATATTAATCCTGAATACTTGGCTACGGTTGATATGATGGTTAGCGAAATGGCTAACAGCGGCGATGTTGTTCAGGTTGAATATCTTTGGAACCACCCACAAGAAGGAGAGGTGCTTGTTCGTTGCTCCGGAAGATGCACCGAAAAAACGGATGAAACCATTGTATATGAAGGTTTCCACCGAGTTATAAGCGACTTAAAAAAGAGTTTTTAATCAATAAATCAACCCGCAAACATTTTACTGTTTGCGGGTTGATTTTTCTTTATTTTTGGTAATAGAAAAAAGGCTTAAAACATTGATTTTTGCTAATATATATGATATAATAATATAGATTATATAATAGAATGGCATAACTATATTCTTTTTTTAACAAATTGAAGGAGGAAACAGGGATTGATATTGCAAATAATCAAGTTTGGAATTGTTGGTGTTATTGCTGCAATTGTTGATGTTGGCGTTCTTGTTATATTAAAAGAACTGCTTTTTGTTGATGTATTACTCTCTTCAATGATTTCATTTTGTGTTTCGGTTATAGTTAATTATCTTTTGAGTATGACCTTTGTTTTCAAAAGCAAAAATCAAGGCAAAATCAAAGAGTTTATAATATTTGTAATTTTAAGTATCGGCGGATTGTGTTTAAATCAATTTATTTTATGGATTGGCATAAGGTTTACTACGGTCTACTATTTGATAGTTAAAATCTTTGCGATGGTTATAGTGCCGATTTATAATTTTATAACAAGAAAAATATTTCTTGAAGCAAAAGAAAAATGAGTGTGAAAAAATGAATGATATTTTTAAAAAAGACCTTTATAGGTATTATGGCGAAGCCGGAGAGCCAATTTTAAAAAAGCTTTTTAGACCGCTCGAGATTAAATACATATCGGCTTTCAGAAAAGCTAATACTTGCAAATTTTTACCCTTGAAGATTTTTTATATTTTAAGGCTTATGCATTTATCCAATAAAACTAAAATCCAAATCCCTGCAAGGACCAATATAGGCGAGGGCTTTTATATCGGACATTTTGGTCGTTTGATAATTCATCCTGATGCAAAGCTTGGAAAAAATATAAATATAGGCACAGGAGTAACAATCGGCATTGAAAACCGAGGAAAAAGAAAGGGAACTCCCGTTATTGCGGATAACTGTTGGATAGGAACGAATGCTGTTATAGTTGGAAATGTTAAAATCGGAAGCGATGTTCTTATTGCTCCTTTAACCTATGTTAATTTCGATGTTCCCGACCATAGCATAGTTATTGGAAATCCAGCAAGGATAATTCCTAAAGAAAACGCTACTGCG
Source organism: Clostridiaceae bacterium (assembly GCA_904502215.1). GTDB lineage: Bacteria > Bacillota > Clostridia > Oscillospirales > Acutalibacteraceae > UBA737. The sequence goes on along the minus strand of CAJGDQ010000045.1, from coordinate 1,284 downwards.
GATTATATTTGCAACCGTGTATAAATTAAGATAATTAAGTTGAGGAGGTGGCAAAATGGCAAATAAGGATAAGAGAATAAAAAACAATCTGATATCATCCCTTATATATCAGATAGTGCTTATATCACTCAGCTTTCTCTTGCCGAGATTATATCTTGAAAATTTCGGTTCTGAGGTTAACGGTGTTCTTTCAACGATTAAGCAAATTTTCGTTTATTTATTTCTTCTTGAAGCAGGTGTTGGCCTTGCAACAACCCAGGCTTTATATAAAAGAATAGGCGAGAAGGACTATAAGAGCGTTAGTGAAGTTCTTAGTGCAACCAATATTTATTATAAAAGAACCGGCATAATATACCTTGCGATTGTTCTTATTATTGCCATAGTATATGCCTATGTAATACCCACCTCGATAGATAGCAACGTTCTCTTCTGTATAATCATATTAACCGCTTTGCCTGCATTGTTTAGTTATTTTATTCAGGCGAAATATAGAATACTTATGGAGGTTGACGGTAGGAAGTATGTTATAAACAACTCCGAAACCATTCTCCAGTTAGCTTCGAATATCGGTAAAATACTTGTTTTGCTTTTAACCGATAGCCTTATTCTTATTCAGTTGGTTTATTGCATAATATATCTCGCTCAGCTAGCCTTTTTATATTTCTATGCTAAACGCAGATATAAATGGCTTGATTTAAAGGCCAAGCCTGATTTTAAGGCGATTGCGCAAAAGAACTCGGTTTTAGTTCATCAGCTATCAGGTATGGTATTTAATAACACCGATGTGATTTTAATTTCCATCCTTTGCGATTTTAAGGCAGCTAGTATCTATGCTATATATAATATCTTCTTTTCTCAGATTCAAAATTTTATAACAAATTTAATCTCATCTTTCACATTTGCCTTGGGTCAAATGTTCCATATTGATAGAGAAAAGTTTGATAAATTATATAATGCCTATGAAACCTTCTATATAATGGCAACCTATATTATTTATACCCTTATGGCTGTATTCCTATTGCCTTTGATACAAATATATACAAGCGGAATTAACGATGCCGAATATACAAATACCTGGCTTGTTTTACTTTTTGTAATAATGAATTTAGCTTCAAATGCAAAGTTGCCTTCGAACAGCGTTATCGAATATTCAGGAGATTTTGATAAAACCCGTTCCCATGCAATTTTCGAAATGGTTATAAATATTTCGGTTTCGGTTGTTGCAATTTTTTATATGGGCATTTGCGGTGCAATACTTGGAACAATAGCGGCTCTTGTTTACAG
>CAJGDQ010000044.1 GCA_904502215.1 Clostridiaceae bacterium | reverse complement strand
GTATTAATAACCAAAACACCCTCGGTATAAATTCGCATACCAAAAGGCGCACCCAAAACCGCAACCTCTAACTCATCAACCACCTGAACCGAAGCGGTTGAAAAAGGAATAACCCCAAAGGCCTTTAATTTAACATCGAAATTATCTCCTGCATTTCTGAGCATTTCGCTTTGGGAAAGTTTAATGCCGTTATAATCAGCAGTTACGGGAACAATAGTATTAACCCTTAAATCGTTACCTTTTTTGATTTTAAATTCATTACTGACCGAAAATTCAAGATAACCTATAAGGGCAAAAATCATAATACTCAAAACCAAAAACGCATAAAAAACCGTTTTGGTTAAAATTCGCATCGTTTTCAAAAAAATCACTCTCCATTTTTTATCTTGCTCAATTTAAAGCAATTTAAAAAATGAAAAAATAACCGCTTTTTTAAAAAAAGCGGTTATCTATTTTAAACAGTATACCTATTTCTTTTTAAGAGCCTGATATATGGCTCGGGGTCGGTGTTAACAAGAACCGTTTCGTGCCCTATAACACTGATTTCGTTCCAAGGAATTATAATATCCTCTTCCCTGCCAAAAAGTCCAAAAAAACGAGGTCTTCCAAAAATTACAAGGCTTTCGATTCTGCCGTCACCCGTATTAATTTCAACATCCGAAACAAACCCTAAAACACACCCATTTTTAACACAAACCACCTGTTTGTTCCTCAGGTCTCCGATTTTGCAAGACATATTTCATCACCATTATATATGTATGCAAAATTTAAAAATTTAGTCCTCAGTAATTTCCTCGGTTTTTTCCTCTGTTTCGATTTCAAGACCTAAATCACGGCGTTTCTCAATATCCTCATCGGGATGCTCTTTATAATATGGGTCAATTATATATTTTTTAATCGCAGGGAAAGCGCAATACTGAACAATCAAAAATCTATAACCCGGGAAGGTTGCCGCAAAAATGATAATTTCGAGCGGCAAAACAATATACCAATAAGCCTGCAATAGATAAAGCAGACCAAAATAAACTGCTAAAGAAAGCGCCAAAGAGAAAAAGCAAATCAAATTGTTTTTAAGATTTATAAAAAAGAATTTATAAGCGTTTTTATAAACCTGCTTTAGCTTAAATTTAAAGGTTATTATCATTGTTGGAATATAAAACTGCATAACTGTAAAAACAAAGAGTATGCAAAAAGAAAATGCTAGGCAAACGGTTGAAAGTGTTCCCTTTTTCATAAACCAGAAGAAATAAATATCGAAAAAGAGCAATATATAAACCAACGTATTTATGATGCCCGAAACCAAAGCTTGTTTCCAGTTTTTCTTTATGGTATCAAAAAAATCACTGAGACCGAAAGAATGCTTATCCCTTGCGGTTTGCCTTGCAACATGGGTAAAACCTGCCGAAGCCAAGCCATCGGTTATCTGAGCCAAGGAAAGAACCGAATAAACAAAATTTATCGGGATAAATTTCCAAAAATTGCGGAAAAAGGTTTCAACAAAAACAAAAATCGTTTTTTTCTTAGGTGCATCCTTTGCAATTCCGGGACCTTCCTTTTCATAATTAAAAAGACCAAAAAAACCAGCCATTTTATATCTCCTTAAACTTCTTTCTTTTTATAAACAAGCTTATCTGAAATAGATATTTCCTTATATCCCAAAAGATAAGCCAAATAGCAAATGATAGGAACAGTTATCTGAGTTAATGCCATTAAAACTAAATTCAAAACAGGCAAATCCCTTAAATGAACAACACCATTTTGAAGTAAGTTTATAAGAGAATAAGCATTTGAATTTAAAAACTTAAACCAAACCACAGGAAAATCAGCAGTTAAACTACCCTTAGTTGCAATAAAAAATGCAAAGAATAAAAACGCAGGAATAATAGCAATAGCGCCAACCTTAAGCCCTTTGAATTTATCCTCGGCGATATGGCCAAAATGAACTAGGTTGCGGTCCTTAGAGCCTTCTTTCCAAACGGCAGGATAAAGAATAACCGCCAAAATTGCAAAACAAAACAAGCCTGAAATAGTTAAAAAGAGTTTATTACCCGTTTCAGTCGAAGCGGTTATGGGATGCTCTGAAAGCTCGGTGTAACCCTCGGCTTCGAATTTAGCCTTCTCGGTATCCTCGCCGTTTTTAAAATAATAATTATACAGATGCTCAGGCTCTTCCTCGCCCTCTTGAACACCATATACCATATAACCAATATTTTCCTTAAAGGTATTTGAGATTATAACGCTTATTGATAAAACAAGAAAAACGCAAAGAACATTAACCAACACTAATTTTCCAAAAGTTTTAGCGCCTAAACCTATGATTTCTTTCATAACATCACCAACTTAAAAGTTTAAATTCATTATATGTCAAAATAAAAAAAAATGCAAGAAAATAACAGTATTTCTCGCATTCTTTAACAGTTTATTTACAATATTAAAATCAGTGCCACCGTGAGTATAGCCAAGCCTAACCCTAAAATACTCAAAAGTTTGATATTTAGCTTTCTTTTATACCTTTTTCTAAGTGATTTCGCCGGTGAATAATCGTAATTAAAGGAAAATTCGCTTGCAGCTTTTCTGAGTTGCTTTGCATTAAGATTTCCATACTCGGGGGTTACATAAAAAACTATCTTTTCAAATAATTTACTCCCCGTATTATTAACAACTATAACCGTTTTACTAACACCTTTTACCATATCTTTTCCCCTTTTCTATGTTACAAATTTAGTCTTAACAAAAAAAGGAAAAGTTATTCAAGTTAACATAAAAATGTGGATAACTCGGTGGAAAAGTTGATAAACTCCCCTATTTATGCCGTTTTGCTATGCACATTTGGTATTATTTTGTCGAATTATGTTAATCAATCGTAATTCTACCACTTAAAAAATCAACCGTTCTCTCAACCGAATTTTTGCATTCAGAATTTGATAAGTCAGTTCCTGCCGAGCGATAATCAAAGCTCGCAGCAAACTCGCTCAAACTATCATATAGCCTTCTTGAGTAATCCCCTGTTATGCGGTTTAAACTCTTCAAAAAGTCGCCCCCATAACGCTTCATATTATGCTTATTAACCCCGCTTGAAAGCAGTTCATAATGCTTTAAGCAAAACATACTTTGATTATCAAAAAGATTTCTGAAATCCTTTTCATTTTCATAAGTGCGATAAATGGTATCTATCATTCGGCTCATACCAAACTCGATTTTACTGCATATAAAACAGCTATCAAGGATTTTCTTGGCCTCATTGTTCTGCTTTGATATTGGTGTTAAGAATTTCTTGGTAAAAACCTTTTCATTAAGCTCAGCAATATGGGTTTGAAGCATTAAAGTCAGCTGAAGTCTTCCCCTATTCGCCATCATTTTATCATAATGCTTCTCGCAAAATCCAACCTGATTAGTTGAAATTCTAACATCAGGCTCCATCATAGCATCGCCCATAATATAATCGATAATTCTTTTTTCAATTATAGCTTTCATTCGGCATATAGGACAGCCATCGTTTTCTTCAAAAACCTCGCTGACAGGTATGGTGCAAATATCGTCTCTCATTATTTTACTCCTGTATTTACTTTTTAAAAATTTTTTTGTATAATGGTTACGGTGATAAAATGTTTAAGGCTGAATTTAAAAATTCAAATGTTTATATAAGCGGTATTGCCGAAATGAATTTAGCGCAAACCCTTGATTGCGGTCAGGCTTTTCGTTGGGAAGAGCAAAACGGCGTTTGGCTTGGCGTTGCCTTTGGCAAATACCTTGAAATCGAAATTAAGGACTCGGTTATCATTCTTTATAATACAACCGAAGAAGATTTTAATAATATATGGTGCGATTATTTTGATTTTGAGCGGGATTACGGCAAAATCATAACCGAAATCAGCTCAAATGAAATTCTCAAAAAAGCCTCGGAATTTGGAAAAGGCATTCGAGTTTTAAACCAAGAGCCTTGGGAAACCTTATGCTCGTTTATAATCTCTCAAAACAATAATATCAAGCGAATTAAGGGCATTATTGCAAGGCTTTGCGAGAATTTCGGTGAGGATATGGGCGGTTTTTACACATTTCCAACCGCTCAAAAAATCGCAAGTCTAACTTTAGAGGATTTATCGGTTTTGCGCTCAGGCTTTAGAGCAAAATATATTCTTGATGCCGCTAAAAAGGTGGCAAACGGAGAAATTTTGCTTGAAACACTCAAAGACTTGCCAATAGATGAGGCAAGGGCCGAGCTTATGAAAATCAAGGGTGTTGGCCCCAAGGTTGCCGACTGCGCTCTTCTTTTCTCCCATAGGCATATCTCCGCATTTCCAAAGGATGTTTGGATAAAAAGGGCTATGGAAGTTTTGTTCGGCGGTGAACTTCCAAAGGAAGCCGAAAAATACGCAGGTATCGTTCAGCAATATATTTTCTTTTATGCAAGGGAAACTAAGCTCGAAATTTAATACTTTTCTAAGAAAGAATGCAGTTCCCCACTATCCCTATCTCTCCAACCGGGGATGGTTGCCAAATTAACATTATGAAGACTCCGAAAGATGCTATCATCAACCTCGGGGTTTTCTTTTTTTATATCAGCTATAAGCTGTTTTATTTCTTTTCTTTTGGATAAAAGCTCGATATCGGCGTTTTTCTCGGTCATCTTGCAGGCGCACTGCAAAAATTTAAGCCCGTTATACTCAGCCCAGCTTATGATATCCTTTTCCTTGACCTTATATAAAGGACGAATTAGCTCCATACCCTCAAAGTTGGTGCTATGAAGCTTTGGGAGCATTGTTTTAATCTCGGAAGAATACATCATACTCATTAAAACAGTTTCGATAACATCGTTAAAGTGATGGCCCAAGGCTATTTTGTTGCAGCCAAGCTCTTTGGCTTTAGAATAAAGGCATCCTCTTCTCATCCTGGCGCAAAGATAACAAGGCGAGCCACCAACCCTATCGGTAACCTCAAAAATATCACTTTCAAAAATATGAACATCAAGATTTAAAGTTTTTGCATTTTTCTCAATCAGCTCCCTATTTTCCTTGTTATAACCGGGGTCCATAACAAGAAAAACCAAGGAAAAAGGCACCTTGCTAAATTGTTGTAATTGTCTCATACAGCAAGCAAGCATCATCGAATCCTTACCGCCCGAAATACAAACGGCAATTTTATCGTTTTCTTTTATTAGCTCATATTCCTGAACTGCCGAAATAAAGCCATTCCATATGGTTTTTCTATATTTTTTGATAATACTTCTTTGCACTAATATATGCTTTTCCAATTTTCTTTCAGCCAAAATAATTCTCCTAAACTAAAATCTCCGTTACCATTATAAAGGTAACGGAGATTTTTTTCAACACTTTATATATTACTTGCCGTATTTCTCACGAGCAACATAGGAAGTATGAAGGTCATGATGAGCCTTATGACCGCCGAAGCCATCATACCACTCGCTGTAAAGAGTCTTAACAACGGGTGATTCGTGTGACTTTCTGATAGCCATAGCCTTATCCTGGTCATAAAGAGCCTTAGCGCGAACAGCTTTAAGGTCAACAGTATCACGAACATACTGAGGCTGAATAGGCTGACCGCCGCCGTTTACACAGCCGCCGGGGCATCCCATAATCTCAACAAAGGTCCAACCATCAGGATTGCCGTTCTTCATTCTATCCATAACAACCTTAGCGGCAGCTGCACCCGAAGCCACAGCAACCTTAATATCGCTTCCTGCGATATTAACAGTAGCCTGCTTGAGTCCCTGAGTGCCACGAAGAGCGGTAAAGTCAACCTCGGCATTATCTTTGCCGGTAAGCCAATCGTTAGCAGTTCTGAGAGCCGCTTCCATAACACCGCCGGTTGCACCGAAGATAACAGCAGCACCGGTATCCTCGCCGAGCGGATTATCGAACTCTTCATCGGGAAGAGCGGTGAAGTTAATACCTGCACGCATAATCATACGAGAGAGTTCTCTTGTTGTGATAGCAATATCAACATCGGGAACTCCTGCAGCGCTTTGGTCCTCACGGCCAATCTCAAACTTCTTAGCAGTGCAAGGCATAACCGATACAGAAACGATATCCTTGGGGTCGATACCCATCTTTTCAGCATAGTAGGTCTTAATAACTGCACCTGCCATCTGCTGAGGAGATTTGCAGGAAGAAAGATGATTTATCATATCGGGATAATAATACTCGCAGAACTTAACCCAACCGGGTGAGCAAGAGGTAATCATCGGAAGAACTCCGCCATTCTTAATGCGCTCAACAAGTTCATTAGCCTCTTCAACGATGGTAAGGTCAGCAGCAAAGTCGGTATCGAATACCTTGTGGAAACCAAGTCTCTTCAAAGCTGCAACCATTTTGCCCTCAACATTTGTGCCGATAGGCATATCGAAGCACTCGCCAAGAGTTGCACGAATAGAAGGAGCAGTCTGAACAACAACATGCTTTGTGGGGTCAGCTAAAGCTTCCCAAATCTTATCGGTATCATCCTTTTCAACTAATGCGCCTGTAGGGCAAACTGCAGTGCACTGACCGCAGGAAATACAAGGAACATTAGAAAGACCAACCTCAAAGGGAGTGCCGATATTGGTATCAATACCACGGTTGTTAGCGCCGATAACGCCAACATACTGCTCCTCACAAGCAGCAACACAACGGCGGCAAAGGATACATTTATTGTTATCTCTTACCAAATGGGGAGTAGAATTGTCAAGCTCATACTCGGGCTTAAAGCCACCAAAAGCCGACTCCTCAACGCCGTAATCACGGCAAAGCTTTTGCAATTCGCAATTGGTTGAACGAACGCAAGAAAGACATTTCTTCTCGTGGGTTGAAAGGATAAGCTCAAGGGTTGTTCTGCGGGCTTTCTGGATTTTCTCAGTGTTAGTAAGAACCTCCATACCCTCAGTGCAAGGATAAACACAAGCGGTTACAACACGGAAGCCTCTTCCCTCGTTAACCTCAACAACGCAAATACGGCAAGCGCCGATTTCGTTCTTTTCTTTCATAAAGCAAAGGGTAGGAATTTCAACCCCTGCAACACGGGCAGCATCTAAAACAGTAGAGCCCTTTTCAACGGCTACTGAAATACCGTTAATTTTAACATTTATCATATCCATTATATTAAGGCTCCTTTCTTATATCTTTGAAATAGCTTTAAATTTGCAGTTGCCCATACATACTCCGCACTTAACGCACTTATCAGCATCAATCTCATAAGAAGGTAACTTATGACCGGGAGCAATGTAATCGGTCTTAATAATAGCATTAACAGGGCAGTTTCTCGCACAAACGCCGCAACCGATACATTTTTCCTTATCGATTGAGAACTTAAGAAGGTCTTTACAAACACCTGCAGGACACTTCTTATCAACAACGTGAGCTATATACTCATCACGGAAGAAGTTAAGGGTTGCAAGAACGGGGTTTGGAGCAGTTTGACCGAGACCGCAAAGAGAATTTTGCTTAATATAGTAGCAAAGCTCTTCAAGTCTATCAACATCCTCAAGAGTTCCCTTGCCCTGAGTAATCTTATCAAGAAGCTCAAGCAAACGCTTGGTGCCAACACGGCAAGGAGTGCACTTACCGCAGGACTCATCAACGGTGAACTCAAGGAAGAACTTAGCCATATCAACCATACAGTTATCCTCATCCATAACGATAAGACCGCCTGAACCCATCATATAACCGATAGCTGTGAGGTTATCAAAG
>CAJGDQ010000043.1 GCA_904502215.1 Clostridiaceae bacterium | reverse complement strand
GCGTTGCCGATAGAAATGTTCGTTGGCTTGTTGATGATTGCCTCAAGTTTGTTAAAAGGGAAATAAGAAGAGGCAAAAAATATGATGCTATAATTATGGACCCTCCATCATACGGCAGAGGTCCAAATGGCGAGGTTTGGACGTTAGAACAGCAACTCGGAGAGCTTTTGGAAGAAACAGGCAAGCTTTTATCGGATGATGCTATTTTTTTCTTCCTGAATTCTTATACAGGCGGATTATCGCCTACAATTCTTAACTATATGGTTAAGCTGCATATTGCAGGAAACAGAGGCGGAGAAATTTTCACCGATGAAATCGGTCTTAAAATAACCGAAAAGGGAATTAGTCTCCCCTCAGGAAACACTACTATTTGGAAAAGGTAAAATGGATAATATAATTGAACTAAAAAACGTTACCTATGAGTATACCGAAGAAGATAAGGTTTATGCTGCGGTAAAGAATATTAGCCTTGATATTAAAAGGGGCAGTTTCACCGTTATCTTAGGTCATAACGGTTCGGGCAAATCAACCCTTGCAAAGCTTCTTAACGGTCTTAATAAGCCAACCTTTGGCGATGTTATGGTTGACGGCATAAACACTAAAAGCGAAGAGGACGAGCTAAAGGTTAAAAGCCTTGTTGGTATGGTTTTTCAAAACCCCGATAATCAGCTTATAGCCTCTATTGTTGAAGAGGATGTTGCTTTTGGCCCTGAAAATTTAGGGCTTGAGCCATCCCTTATAAGACAAAGGGTTGATGAAGCCTTAAAGGCTGTTGATATGTATGATTTCAAAAGGTCAACTCCCCATAGGCTTTCGGGCGGTCAAAAGCAAAGGATTGCTATTGCGGGAATTATTGCAATGGAGCCTGCTTGCTTGGTGCTTGATGAGCCGACTGCTATGTTAGACCCCAAGGGCAGAGCCGAAATCATAGAAACACTTATAAGACTCAAGGAACAAAAGGGAATAACGATAGTTCTTATAACTCATTATATGGAAGAGGCTGAAAATGCCGATAGAGTTATTGTTATGAATGACGGCGAGATTATCGCTGATGATAAACCGAAAGAAATTTTTAAATGTGTTAAAAAGCTTAAAGAGGTGGGGCTTGATGTTCCCCAAACAACCGAGCTTCTTTATGAACTTAAGGAGAAGGGCTTTAAGGTTAACACTAATGTTATTTCGGTAGAGCTTACGGCTAAGGAAATAGCTAAGGCTTTAAATTTGGAGGAAAAGTAATTTGTCAATCTTAGAGGTTAGGGGTTTAACCCATTCATATAGCGGTAATACCCCCTTTGTTAATGATGCGGTTAGCAATGTTAGCTTTAGCATCGAAAAGGGTGAAATAATCGGTATTATCGGGCATACCGGCTCGGGTAAATCAACCCTTGTTCAACATCTTAACGGACTTTTGAAGCCAACAGAGGGAACGGTTCTTTTAGAGAATGAGGATATTTGGAAGAGCCCTAAGGAAATTAGAAAAATCCGTTCAAAAGTGGGTCTTGTTTTTCAGTATCCCGAGTATCAGCTTTTTGAGGAAACTGTTTATGCTGATATTGCTTTTGGTCCTAAAAATATGGGCCTTGAGGGAGAAGAGCTTGAAAATAGAATAGAAGAAATTTGCAAAATTGTTGGCGTGAAGCCAGAATATTTAGAAAAATCCCCTTTTGATTTATCGGGAGGAGAAAAAAGAAGGGTTGCAATAGCCGGCGTTCTTGCAATGCGTCCTGAGGTTATAGTTTTTGATGAGCCAACGGCAGGGCTCGACCCCAGAGGCCGAGAGGATGTTATGCAAATAATTAAGGATTACCGCAAGGCATATGATGCCACGGTAATAATCATTTCGCATAGTATGGAGGATATGGCTCAAACTGTCGATAAAATCCTTGTTATGAATAAGGGTAAAATTGAGATGTTTGGCAGTGTAAACGAGGTATTCTCTAAGGGTGAAAAGCTTTTAGAAATAGGGCTTAATGTTCCGGTTGTAACTAAGGTTTTTTCAAAACTTAAAAGTATGGGTATTCCCGTAAATCCTGATGTTTTCACAGTTGAAGCTGCAATTAAGGAGCTAGAGAGACTGAGAGAGGGGGATAAAAATGCTTAGGGATATAACCTTCGGTCAGTATTATCAAGCAAAATCTCCCATTCATTCAGCCGACCCGAGAATAAAAATGATTTTAATGATAATTTTTATCGTTTTTATATTTTTATCCTCGAATATGTTCGCTCTTTTGTTTTCTTTTGTTTCGGTGGCTCTTGTTATAGCGGTATCGAAAGTTCCGATAAAGCTTTATCTTAAAAATATGAAGGCAATTTTGCCGATACTTATTTTCACTGCTATAATCAATCTTTTTTATGGCGATGGCTCAACTGTTTTGGTTGAGTTTTGGAAGTTAAGTATAACAACCGAGGGAGTTTTCAAGGCTATTTTTATGGCAACGAGGATAATGCTCTTGATTTTTATAAGCTCGGTGCTGACCTATACAACAACACCTAATGATTTAACCGATGCAATTGAAAGTCTTTTAAGTCCTTTAAGATTTTTAGGCCTTAAGAATGCGGTGCATACTTTAGCTATGATGATGACCATAGCTTTAAGATTCATTCCAACCCTTATCGAAGAGGCTGAAAAGATTATGAATGCCCAAAAGGCCAGGGGCGCCGACCTTGAGAGCGGAGGAATTATTGAGAGGGTTAAGGCTTTAATTCCGATTTTAATTCCGCTTCTTATATCCTCTGTCAGAAGAGCTTATGAATTGGCCGAGGCTATGGAATGCCGTTGCTATAATGGCGGCGAGGGTAAAACCAGAATGAAGCAAATGAAGCTCAAAATGCTTGATTTATATCTTAGCGTTATAACAGTTTTAATGCTTTTGGGAGTTATTCTCATTAATATAATTCTTTAAGAAAGGGGCGGTGCCTTATGAAAAGAGTATTACTTAAAATCAGCTATGACGGCACTGCCTATCACGGCTGGCAAATTCAGCCTAATGCGATAACCGTTCAAGAGGTTATAGGTGATGCACTTTTTAAAATTCTCGGCGAAAAAACGAATGTTACAGGCTGCAGCAGAACCGATGCGGGTGTTCATGCAAAGGAATTTTATTTGCATTTTGATTGCGATGAAAAGCTACCTGCCGATGCCTTTTTAAGAGGTCTTACGGCACTTTTGCCGAGTGATATTTCGGTAACCGAGTATAAAGAGGTTGACCCCGATTTTCATGCAAGATATTCGGCAAAGGCTAAGGTATATCAGTATACAATCTTAAATAGCCGCATCAGAAACCCTTTTCTTTCAAGATATTCTTGGCAAATAGGAAGACCTTTAAATGTTGAAAGAATGAATGATTTCCTTTCAAGACTTATAGGACTTCATGATTTTGAAGCCTTTTCCTCTTCGGGAAGAACGGTTAAGGATACGGTTAGAGAAATTTATGAATGCTTCGCCGAGGAAAAGGATAATATCATTAAGATAACGGTTAAAGGCAACGGATTTTTATATAATATGGTTCGCATAATCGTTGGAACTGCCGTTGATGTTTCGGATGGCAAGATTGAACCTTGGGATGCCGAGAAAATCCTACTTTCGAAGGACAGGAATTTGGCGGGCAAAACTGCTCCGCCTGAGGGACTAAGTTTAGAAAAAGTTATTTATTAAGGTGATAAGAGAATGCCTGAATATAAAAAGAAGAAGCACAGTAAGTTAGCGGCTAAACCCAAAAGGGTTAAAAAAAGCCGTATAAAGCCAAAAGAGGAAACGGCTGAAATTAAAATGGCTCCAACACTTAAAAGAAAAAGACCTTCAACTCCTAAAGAGAAGATGAAGGTTGTGAAGGGTAATAAAGGCGAAAATTTAAGAAAGCTCAAAATAGGAGCCATTGCGGCAGCGGTGGTAATCCTTATAGTTGCTTTGTTTCAAATTTTCTTGCCTGTTGGAGTTTTTGATAGTATTTCAAACGCCCTTTCTCTTATAGGCTCTGGCAGTTACCCAATAGAGCTTGAGGGAACTCAAACATTGAACTGTGTTAATAAAAACTCATATTATTATATTTTGAGTAACAGTCATATCAGCGCATATTCAAATTCGGGCAAGGAGCTTTTTTCCTATGCTCATGGATTTGAAAATCCTGTTTTAAAAACCTCTTCGAGCAGGGCTTTGGTTTTCAATCAAGGTTCAAATCAGGTGCTGATTTTTGACCTTGCAAAATTAAAATCAAATATCAAAACCGAAAAGCCAATTATAACTGCGGCAATTTCGGATTCGGGGGCTTATGCTATTGCAACCTATTCCGATAAATATGCAACAGCCGTTTCGGTTTATAATAAACGAGGCAAAATGGTTTATGAATGGTATTCGGCTGAGGATACGGTTAATAACGTTGCCATTTCACCAAACGGCAAAAAAATTGCTGTTTCAACCTTTAGCGCCGGCGTTGGAAAGTTTAATTCTAAAATTAGCGTTTTAGGTTTTAAATCACCAACTGCCGAGTGGAGCGAGAGCTTTGATGGCTCCTTGGTTTATGAGATAGATAGCACTCATCCATCTTATTTTGCGGTTGCAACCTCGAATAAGGTGAAATTTGTTCGTTGGTCGGGATATAAAACCAAGGTTTATGAAAACGAATATAATACGGCGTTTTTCAGAGCGGGCAAAGGCGGATACATTGCTGTTTTCAACCGAGATAACGATAAAACCGATAATAGAATTGCCTTTTTCAATAAATCAGGAAAGCTTAAGGCTGAAATTAAATATAACGGAATTTTAAGTGATATAAGAACCTATGGCGGTCATATTTATTGTATGAGCGAAACCGATATTTCCCTTATAAATAAAGAGGGAGAGGTTATAAGAGATGCCTCTTGCGGATTCGGTGCTATTAAAATTGCTGTTAGGTCCAGCAATTCTGTTGCGGTTATAACAGATAATAAAATTGAAAAGGTTGAGCTTGAAAGGGAGTAAATTATGGGTATAGTTCTTGATTTAATAGTTATTGCTATTATTCTGATTTTTTGCTTGATTTCGGCAAAAAAAGGTTTTGTTAAAACTATAGTTGAGGCGGTTGGAGTAGTTGCTGCAATTATTTTAGCGTTCACATTTAGTTCACCCCTTGCCGCCACTACATATGATAAAATAATTGAGCCGCCTATTTTGAATGCTGTGTCAAGTGAAACTGCTCAAAGCAGTGAAAACGCTGTTCAAAATATATGGGATTCTATGCCCAAGTTTATAATCAATAACGCCGATAGATTAAGTCTTGATTCCGAGGGTATAACCCAATCGGTAACCGAGGATATATCTCAAGGTGTTGAAACCGCTGTTAAAGGTGTTTCGCAAAATGTTATAAAGCCGATAGCAGTTAGGGTTTTAGGACTTATTTATTCGGTTATAATATTTGTTGTTTTATGGATTGTTTTTAGATTCTTGGCCAAAATTATCAACAAACTCTTTTCCTTCAGTCTTGTTGGAAAGGCAAATAGAATTTTGGGCGGAATAGTTGGAATATTTAAGGGAAGCGTAATAGCATTGGTTTTTTGCCTTGTTATATCGGTCATCGTTTCCTTTACCCAAAACGGATTTTTAATCTTCACGCCTGAAAATATAAACGATTCTTATATTTTTAAATTATTGACCGAAATCGCACCATTTTAAGGAGTTATTAAAAAAATGAAGCTTTGTTCAAAATGCAAAAAACGCCCGGCAGTTGTTTTTCTTTCGGATATGTCAAATCCTAATGCCGAGCCAAACGGATTATGCCTTGTTTGCGCTAAGGAGCTTGGCATAAAGCCTGTTGATGATATGCTCAAAAAAATGAATATCTCGGATGAAGATATCGAGCAAATGAGCGAGCAGTTTATGGATTTAATGAGTTTTGATGAGGACTCGGATGATGCCGCTTTAAATGATGAAACCTTTGATTTGGGCACAGCACCCGCTATGCCTATCTTCAATAAAATTCTCGGAAGCTTTGGTATTAATCCTGAGAAAAAGGAAGAAACAGGCGAAAAGGCTGATTCTAAAGAAAAACCAAAGAAAAAACGCCGTAGATTTATGGAGCAGTATTGCACCAACCTTACCGAGAAGGCTAAAAGAGGCGAAATAGATGTTATCATCGGCAGGGAAAAGGAGCTTTATCGCACCATTCAAATATTATCCCGCCGCAGTAAGAATAACCCTTGCCTTATAGGAGAGCCGGGTGTTGGTAAAACTGCTATCGCTGAGGGACTTGCTCTTCAAATCGCAAGAGAGGAAGCCCCTGCAAGACTTTTGGATAAAGAAATTTTCCTTCTTGATTTAACAGGTCTTGTTGCAGGCACTCAGTTCAGAGGTCAGTTTGAAAGCAGGGTTAAAGGTCTTGTTGAGGAGATAAAGGCAGCAGGAAATATAATTTTATTTATTGATGAAATTCATAATCTTGTTGGAGCCGGCGATTCTTCTGAGGGCTCTATGAATGCCGCAAATATTTTAAAACCCGCTTTGTCAAGAGGCGAAATTCAGGTTATCGGCGCTACAACCTTTAAGGAATATAGAAAGTATATCGAAAAGGATGCTGCATTAGAACGCCGCTTCCAACCTGTTACAATTGAAGAGCCATCTATATCGGAGGCTGAGGAAATTCTTATGGGAGTTAAGAGTTATTATGAGGGCTTCCATAATGTTGTAATCCCTGAAAGTATTGTTAAAAAGGCGGTTATTTTATCTGAAAGATATGTAACCGATAGATATTTGCCCGATAAGGCTATCGACCTTTTGGATGAGGCCTGTGCTTGCGCCAGTCTTAAAAATAAGGCTATTGATGAACTTTATATTGCTAATAAAAAGGTTGCTGAATTTTCGGTTAAGCTTGAAGAGTTAGAGGCTGAGGTTGAAAATCCCGATTATGAAAAACAGGCTATGGTTAAGGCCGAGCTTCAAAAATATAAGGATATAGCCAATGGACTTTATGAGCCGGCTTCCGATAATACCGTAACCGATATGGATATTGCAAAGGTTATCGAGCTTTGGACAGGCATTCCCGCTTCCAAGGTTCAGGAA
Organism: Clostridiaceae bacterium; assembly: GCA_904502215.1. Classification (GTDB taxonomy): domain Bacteria; phylum Bacillota; class Clostridia; order Oscillospirales; family Acutalibacteraceae; genus UBA737. The sequence continues at coordinate 720 of CAJGDQ010000043.1, read as the reverse complement.
AGCGACCTTAAAAAGCTTGCTGAGTTAGAGGATAAGCTCAACGAGAAGATTATCGGACAAGAAGAGGCAACAAAATTAGTAGCCTCTGCCGTTAAGCGTTCAAGGATTAAAACAGGAAAGCTTCATAGACCCGCTTCCTTTATATTTGTAGGTCCTACAGGGGTTGGTAAAACTCAGCTTGTTAAGGTTTTATCCGAACAGCTTTTTGATACTCCTGAAACACTTATAAGACTTGATATGTCGGAATTTATGGAAAAACACTCGGTATCCAGAATTATTGGTGCGCCTCCCGGATATGTTGGCTTTGATGAGGCAGGTCAGCTAACCGAAAAGGTTAGAAGAAAGCCCTATTCGGTAGTTTTATTCGATGAAATCGAAAAGGCTCATCCCGATGTGCTTAATATCCTTCTTCAAATTCTTGATGACGGAAGAATTACCGATGCAGGAGGCAGAACTGTTAATTTTGAGAACACAATAGTTGTTATGACTTCAAATGCGGGAAGCGATAGAAACGAAAACCTTTTGGGCTTTGGAAGAACTGTGGCCGATGCGTCTAAGGAAAAGGCTTTAAAGGCGCTGGAAGGCTTCTTAAGACCTGAGTTTATAGCAAGGGTTGATGAGATTGTTGTTTTCTCTCCCTTATCGGAGAAATCGCTTTCTGAAATTGCCGCTTTGATGCTTGATGAGCTTAAAGAGGCTATGAAGGAAAAGCTTATTAAT
>CAJGDQ010000042.1 GCA_904502215.1 Clostridiaceae bacterium | reverse complement strand
TTTTCGTTCTTGCCGATAGAAAGGGGAATACGACCAAGTTTATCTCTGGCTGCAATAACAGTTCCTTTATCGGTTAAGATTAAAATTGATGCGGTTCCTTCAATAACGCTTTGAGCAAACTTAATACCCTCGGTGAAATTACCTTTTTGGTTAATAAGAGCGCCGATCAGTTCGGTTGAGTTAACAGCGCCGCCTGTCATAGCGCTGAAATGACCGCCGCCCGTTAGATACTTATCAATAAGCTCATTTGCATTGTTGATTATACCGATAATAGAAATTGCATAAGTTCCAAAATTTGAACGGATAAGCAAGGGTTGAGGGTCGCTATCACTAATAGCACCAATAGCGGCAAAACCCTTCATTTCATCAAAAACATTTTCAAACTTTGTTCTAAAAGGTGAGTTCTCGATGTTATGAATATCTCTTTGCAAACCAATCTCACTATCATAAGCGGCAATACCGCCACGGCGGGTGCCTAAATGCGAATGATAATCGGTTCCAAAGAAAACATCATAAATCGCATCTTGTTTTGAAACAGCTCCAAAAAAGCCTCCCATTATTTAACCTCCAAAATTCTCAGTTGTTAAACTGAGCTTCAACTGCCATGTTTTTCTCGATAACCTTAGCGGCATCGTTCTTTCTTTTTTCGTCAAGCTTTTGAGCAAGTTCAGGCTCATTAACCGCAAGAATTTCTATACATAACAAAGCGGCATTAACAGCACCATCAATAGCAACTGTTGCAACAGGGATGCCTGAGGGCATTTGAACAGTCGAAAGAAGTGCGTCAATACCGTTTAAATAACCTGATTTAATCGGGATACCGATAACAGGAAGTGTTGTATTAGCTGCAACAGCGCCAGCTAAATGAGCCGCCATACCTGCTGCGGCAATAATAGCTCCAAAACCGTTGGCTCTTGCATTCTCGCTAAATTCTTTTGCTTCTTTAGGTGTGCGGTGGGCTGAAAAAACGTGCACCTCATAAGGCACGCCAAAGCTTTTTAAAGTATCAACCGCTTTAGAAACGCATGGTAAATCGCTATCGCTTCCCATTATGATTCCTATCTTTTTCATATCCTATCCTCCTCGAAATATAAAAGGGCGCACTTGATTCGTGAAAGAAAAAAGTGTGCCCAGACGGTCGGCCAAAAGGTTCTCTGATTCACGTGGTGCTCCACTAAACCGTCAGTCACAAAGAACCATATATTTTGTATAGTGATATTTTAACATATACCCGATATTTTGTCAACGAAACTTTTATATTTATGTGTATAAATAATAAATATATATTATAAAAGAAAATTTTTGTTTATTTTGATAAAAGCATTTACATTTTTGGAATTTTGAGTTAAAATTAAAAATAGAATTTAAGGGGGAATTTTTATGGATATTTTCGGTTTATCTTTTGAATTTTTACCGCAGCTTGAAAGCTTTTTAGAGCCTATTGCTAAAAGAAGCGGTTTAACCTCTAAAGAGGCAATTGTTTTAATGGTTTTATCCGATTATAAAGATATATCGGATTTGTTTAACAAAAGTATTTTTAATAGCCTTAAAGCAAAAGGGATAATCGCTGAAGATTTAACACTAACAGGCAAGGGCTCGATTATCGCAAAATCAGTTATAACTGCTAAAAATAAATTTTCCGAAACGATTTCTCTTTAATAGAAAGTTTACAAATCGTTATTGATTTTTTATAAATTTTGTTATATTATATTTTCAATATCTTTTTGGAGGAGTTTTAATGAATATTAAACCTTTAGCTGATAATGTTGTTATAAAGGCAACTGAGGCAGAAGAAACAACAAAGAGCGGTATAGTTTTAACCTCTGCCGCTAAGGAAAAACCACAGGTTGCAGTTGTAGTTGCTGTTGGCCCCGGCGGTATGGTTGATGGCAAGGAAATTAAAATGACTGTTAAGGTTGGCGATAAGGTTATCGCCGCTAAATATGCAGGCACTGATATTAAGCTTGATGGTGAAGAATATTCAATTCTTCGTCAGTCTGATATATTGGCAATTGTTGAATAAGGTTAGGTGATATAAATGGCTAAAAATATTATATTTGGTGAAGATGCACGTAAGTCCTTGCAGGCAGGTGTTGATAAGCTTGCAAATGCAGTTAAGGTAACACTTGGACCTAAGGGTAGAAATGTTGTTCTTGATAAGAAATATGGTTCTCCGCTTATAACTAATGACGGCGTTACTATTGCTAAGGAAATCGAGCTTGATGACCCCTTTGAAAATATGGGTGCTCAGCTTGTTAAAGAGGTTTCGGTTAAGACTAATGATGCTGCCGGCGATGGCACAACAACCGCAACTGTTTTAGCTCAGGCTCTTATCAACGAGGGTATGAAAAATGTTGCCGCAGGCGCTAATCCAATGGTTGTTAAAAAGGGTATTAAGAATGCTGTTGAAATTGCAACCAAAACCGTTATTGCAAACTCTAAAAAGGTTAGCGGAAACGAGGATATAGCAAGGGTTGCAACCGTTTCTTCAGGCGACGAGATTATCGGTAATCTTATTGCTGAGGCAATGGGCAAAGTAACTGCTGATGGTGTTATAACTGTTGAGGAATCAAAAACCGCTGAAACCTATTCTGAGGTTGTTGAAGGTATGCAGTTCGATAGAGGATATATCACTCCATATATGGCAACCGATACTGATAAAATGGAAGCTATTCTTGATGATGCTTTAATCCTTATAACCGATAAGAAAATTTCCAATATTCAGGAGATTTTACCCCTTTTAGAGCAAATTGTTCAAGCAGGCAAAAAGCTTTTAATAATCGCTGAGGATATCGAGGGTGAAGCCCTTTCAACCCTTATTGTTAATAAACTCCGCGGAACCTTCACCTGCGTTGCTGTTAAGGCTCCGGGCTTTGGCGATAGAAGAAAAGAAATGCTTAGAGATATCGCAATTCTAACCGGTGGCGAGGTTATCTCTGAGGAGTTAGGGCTAGAGCTTAAGGATACAAATCTTGCTCAGTTAGGAAGAGCCCGTCAGATTAAAGTTTCCAAGGAAAACACTATTATTGTTGATGGTGCCGGAGAAACTGTTTATATCAAGGATAGAATCGCTCAAATCAGAAACGAATTAGCTGTTACAACCTCTGATTTTGACAGAGAAAAGCTTCAGGAAAGACTCGCAAAGCTTGCGGGCGGTGTGGCTGTAATCAAGGTTGGAGCTGCAACCGAAATTGAGATGAAAGAGAAAAAACTTCGCATTGAAGATGCTCTTTCAGCAACAAAGGCTGCAGTTGAAGAGGGAATTGTTGCAGGCGGCGGTGTTGCTTTAATTAACGCTATTCCTGCGGTTAAAGCATTACTTGAGGAAACCGATGGTGATGAGAAAACAGGTGTTGCAATAGTTCTTAAATCTTTAGAAGCTCCTATTCGTCAAATAGCTTTTAACTCCGGTCTTGAAGGTTCGGTAATTATCGATAAAATCATCGAAAGCGGAAAAATCAATTATGGCTTTGATGCTTATAAAGAGATTTATTGCGATATGTTAGAGGCTGGTATCGTCGATCCGACAAAAGTTACCCGTTCAGCACTTGAAAATGCGGCTTCGGTTGCCGCTATGGTGCTAACAACCGAAAGCTTAATCGCTGATAAGCCTGAGGATATCGCAGCTGCTAATGCAGTTGCGGCTCAAGCTGGCGGTATGTATTAAAATTAAACCCCGTATCGTGTGATACGGGGTTTGTTTTATTTATTTATTGTTGATGTTACAACAGGCTTTCCGTTTGAATCTAAAAGGGGAGTGAGGCCTCCACCATAACCTGAGTTATGGTATAAGTAGTTAACACCTGTTTGGGTATCAACCCATATTTCGTTAACACCAAGTCCCTCAGAATAAACCTTAATAAATCTTTTTTCCTTAGCCATATTTTTTTACCTAAATTTTAATAATTTTTTTAATTTTAACAACAATTGGGGGAACGATCACAGCGAAAATAATAGCAAATATTATTCCTCCAACAAGTTTCAAAGAAGCAAATAATGCTATTAAATTAGCAACAGCCTTACCGCTTGTTATCCAATTGCTAATATAAGATGCACCAATGTTTAGAGTTGATAAAATTATAGATGAAATAAATAATTCAATTGAAAGAATAATTCTATTTTCTTTTTTTGGTAATAGTTTATATAGAATTGCTATAGATAAAGCATAAGCAATGGTTGGTATCATCCAAATTATAGTATTCCAAGATATACCAAAAGGAATTTGGGAGATGAATGAACCAACAACTGCTGTTGCGAAACTCCATTCAACACCAAAAAGCATCGCCGCAATAATTAACGGAAAACAACTAATCGGGATTTGATAGCCATCTAAAAAAGCTATTTTACCAAAGGTTGAAGAGAGCAGTTCCAGCGCAACGAAGAGAGCTGCGAGCATAGAACAAATACTAATTTTTTTAACAATACCATTTTTCATAAAAATAACCTCCTATTACCCGTTGTTTCCGAATAATAAGAGGCTTTAAACTTCAATATTAATCGGCAGCGGGATGCGACAGTTAAACCGTGGAAAAAAACCTTCGTCCTATCGGCAACTCCCCGTCCGATAAGCACTTAACGCAAAACTGTCTACTCTGCAAAATATAAGTTAATTATATACAAGAATTAATTTTTGTCAACCTTTAATTAGGTCTTTAATAACCTCGCCTGCAATTATAAGCCCTGCGGCAGTTGGAACAAATGAAGAGCTTGCAGGAATAGATTTTCCATTTTCATCAACTGCTGATTTAATTGGTTCTTCCTTTGAATAAACCACTTTGAGCTTTTTAACACCAAGTTTTTTAAGCTCATATCTCATAACACGAGCAAGCGGACAAACCGAGGTTTTATAAATATCAGTAACCTCTAAATCGGCGGCATTTAATTTGTTGCCCGTTCCCATAGAACTGATGATAGGAGTGTTTGCCTCTTGTGATTTCAAAACAAGCTCTAGCTTGGAAGAAACACTATCAATAGCATCAATAACATAATCATAATTTCTAAAATCAAATAGGGAAGAGGTGTCCTTTGAAAAGAAGAAATTATGCTTGTTAATGATTACTTCGGGATTAATTTCCTTTGCTCTTTCTTCAAATACATCAACCTTATTTTTGCCAACTGTTTTGTGGGTTGCGATAATTTGGCGGTTAAGATTAGTTATATCAACAATATCATTATCAACAATATCTAAAGTGCCTATACCCGAGCGAACAAGCGCTTCTGCACAAATACCGCCAACACCGCCGATACCAAACACAGCAACACGGCAGTTTTTAAGCTTATTTAGTGCATTTTCGCCTATTAACATCTCGGTTCTTTTAAACTGATTATCCATAAATTATCCTTTTTTAAGTTCGTGAACATCAAGAACTTTGCAGTTATCATTTTCTATATATTCAAGCACTTCAAGTGGGTTTTCGGATGTTGAATATAGAGTTTTGCAGTTATCCTTTATGAACTTTTCTTCGATAGAAAAATCTAAAAATTCGTTAAGTTTTTTATAATAACCATTAAAATCAAAAATTGCTATTGGTTTAGAATGTCTTCCTAACTGTTTAAGGGTTAAAACCTCAAAAAATTCCTCAAAAGTTCCAATTCCACCGGGAACAATAACAAATGCATCTGCCAAATCTTCCATTTTAGTTTTTCTTTGAGCCATTGTTTCGGTGAAGATAAGCTCGTCGCATTCATCATAGATTTTTTCAATTGTTTCTTCACGGAAGAAATGGGGGATAACACCCTCAATTTTACCGCCGCCTCTTTTAACTCCTCGAGCGGCAGCGCCCATAAGACCATTTCCACCGGCACCAAAAACAAGGGAATGACCACGTTTAGCCAAAAGCTCACCGAGTTCTTCGGTTGCTTTTATATATTTATCATCAATTTCAAAACTGGCAGCGCCAAATACACAAATTTTCATAAATATTTCTCCTTTAATAGATTATTTTTCCCATTTATCGCATAGGGAAGTGATTTGGTCGGCAAATTTTGCAATATCCTTATTAGAGCCTTCCTTATAACTTTCAATAATCGCAAGCAGTCTTCGGCCTGCATTGAAAAGTCTATTGAAGACGATAGATTCTTTTTTATTGTTATTTTTGAATGAAGGCTTTGCAATTTTATTTTTATTTCCGGAATCTAAGCAAATTCCTGAAATTAAGTCATATTCTGCTCCATTATATGGGGCAATAGCCTTAATTGCGAGTTTTTCTTCAATAAACTCTGCAAATTCATCGCAAACAGTATCGCTTCCATGATTAACGAAAATTGTCTTTGGTTTCTTTTTAAACCCTGAAATCCAATCAAGAAGCATATCCCTGTCAGCATGGCCGCTGATACCTTCAAGCTGTTCAATTCTAGCATTAACCTTAATCTCTTCGCCAAATAGTTTAACCGTTTGAGCTCCCTCAATAATAATTCTGCCAAGAGTTCCAACCGATTGATAACCAACAAACAATATAGTTGAGTTTTCACGCCATAAATTATGTTTTAGATGATGGCGAATTCTTCCAGCTTCACACATTCCGCTGGCCGAAAGTATTATCTTTGGGGTTTTATCAATATTTATAGCTACCGAATCATCACTTGTAACTGAAAGGTTAAGATTTGGGAAAACAATGGGGTTGATGCCTTTTTTTAGCAAGTCAATGGTTTCGGAATCAAAATAATCATATAAATCACTGCTATAAATATTTGTTGCTTCAACTGCTAAGGGGCTATCAACATAAACAGGGAAATTTTCATGACCGTGTATCAAGCCTTGTTCCTTAATTATTCTAATTAAATACAATAGTTCTTGAGTTCTGCCAATTGCAAATGAAGGAATTATTATATTTCCACCCATATCGAAGGTTTCTTGAATTATATTAGTCAATTGACCAATATAATCTGGCCTCTGACCATGTAATCTATTACCATAGGTTGATTCGATTACAATATAATCAGCAACATCAGGTTGAGCTGGATCGCATATTAATGGTCTCGAATGATTTCCTAAATCTCCCGAAAAAACTATTGTTTCGGTTTGGCCGGCTTCGGTTACAGTCAAACTTATACTTGCCGAGCCAAGTAAATGACCAGCATCGATAAATTTAATTTCAATTCCATTTGCAAGTTTATAAATTTTGTTATACTCACAACCAACAAACTGCTTGAGGGCAAGTTTTGCATCCTCAGCCGTATAAAGAGGCTCGTATAAACCCTTTCCTGAACGCTTTGCTTTGCGGTTACGCCATTTGGCTTCAAATTCCTGAATATGAGCAGAATCAAGCAACATAATATTACAGAGTTTTTTAGTTGCTTCTGTGGAATAAATATGACCTTTAAATCCTGCAGCAACCAAAGCAGGAATTTTGCCTGAGTGGTCAATATGAGAATGTGTCAGTAAAATATAATCTATTTGGGCGGGAAGAACGGGAAGGCTGCAATTTTCATAAATATCAGGGCCTTGTTCCATTCCGCAGTCAATCATAATAATCTTGCCATTAGCGTTAATTATAGTGCAAGAACCGGTAACCTCATGAGCGGCGCCCAAAAAAGAAATTTTCATATAACTCACTCCTTTTAGTTTTTATAAATTTTACCATATTTATTGCTATTTTTCAAGTTGTAAATACTAAGAAAATATGTTATTATTCTAATAGAAATAATGAGGGCGGTGATTTTTTTGAACATTAAAGAACTAAAGCAAAAGGCGAATAGATTGCCGTTGGAACCTGGCGTTTATATTATGAAAGATAAAAACGGCAAAATTATCTATATAGGCAAAGCAAAGGCTCTTAAAAACCGTGTTACTCAGTATTTCGGCTCAGGAAATCAGCATACCGAAAAGGTTAAAAAGATGGTTTCAAATGTTGATGACTTTGAATATATTGTATGTGATAGTGAGTTTGAGGCTTTAATTCTTGAAAACTCTTTAATTAAGCA
>CAJGDQ010000041.1 GCA_904502215.1 Clostridiaceae bacterium | reverse complement strand
TATATAATACATTAGTCAAGTAAATTTGCCGGTGTGATGGAATTGGCAGACGTAGTGGACTCAAAATCCACCGGTGGCGACACCGTGCCGGTTCGAGTCCGGCCACCGGCACCAAAAAAGAACGAAGCATAAGCTTCGTTCTTTTTTATCTAATCCGAAGGATTGGTATGTAATCGCCGTAAGGCGCATGTAATCACGCTTTTGCGTGTATTAAGAACTCCTCAAAACAAATTTTCCTTGACATATCCTATTCAAAATAGTATGATTAAATAAATAGAAAAGGCTTTGATGGGAATTAGTATCTTAACTAAAGCGTTTAGAGAGAGGGTGTTTGGTGAAAACCCTTCGCAAAGGTTTAGAGAAGCTCTCCCTGAGCTATGCCCGAAAGGTGCATCGGCAAACCGCCGTTATCGGTTTTGAGTGCAGGGTTATTCCCTGAATTTAGGTGGTACCGCGGATTATTTTCGCCCTGATTTTATCAGGGCGTTATTTTTTTAAGGAGATGGAAATTATGAAATTGGAAATCTTAAAATTATTAGCTCGCAATGCTCGTTTCACTACTGAAGAAATCGCAACTATGCTTGATAAAGATATAGCGGAGGTTGAAACCGCTATTAAAGAACTTGAAAAGGACGGTCTGCTTAGAGGCTATAAAGCTCTTATTGACTGGGATAAACTAGATGGAGCTTATGTTTCGGCCATTATTGAGCTCAAGGTTGTTCCAACTGCAGGTCTTGGCTTCGAGGATGTTGCTAAAAAGATTATGAAATACAATGAGGTTGAATCGGTTTATCTTATGTCGGGCGTATATGACCTTAATGTTGTTGTTAAGGGCAAAACCCTTCAAGATATTGCTAAATTCGTTGCAAAGGAGCTTGCAACCATTGATTCGGTCACCTCAACCTCAACCCATTTTGTTATGAGAAGATATAAAGAAATGGATGTTGAGCTTTTATCCTCCAATGAAGATGATAGGGGGCAAATTTGGATATGATAGATTATTCCAAGGTTTTAAACAAAACGGTTACCGATATTAAACCTTCGGGAATAAGAAAGTTTTTCGATATTGCTGCAACAATGGATGATGTTATTTCGCTTGGAGTTGGCGAGCCTGATTTCCAAACCCCTTGGCAAATCAGAAAAGCAGGAATTAACTCTCTTGAGAGAGGCAAAACGAAATACACCTCTAACAAGGGTTACGATAAACTCATTAAAGAAATTTCTCTTTATATGGAGCGTAAATATTCCCTTACTTATTCCCCAAAGGATGAAATACTTGTAACTGTTGGCGGAAGCGAGGCTATTGATGCTGCTATCAGGGCTATCGTGTCTAATGGCGATGAGGTTATTATTCCTCAGCCGAGTTATGTTTGCTATGAACCAATAACCCGTCTTGCAGGCGGTGTTCCTGTTATTATTAACACCAAGGCTGAAAACGATTTTAAGGTAACCCCTGAGGAGCTTAAAAATGCCATTAGTGAGCGCACTAAGGTTTTAATCCTCCCCTATCCTTGCAACCCAACAGGCGCTATAATGGAAAGAGAGGATATTGAAGCTTTGGCTGAGGTTTTAAAGGATACCAACATAATGGTTTTATCTGATGAAATCTATTCCGAGCTCACTTTTTCCGGCAAACCTCATTGTCCCGTGGCTTCGGTTGACGGAATGAAGGAAAGAACCATAACAATTAACGGTTTCTCAAAAGCCTTTTCGATGACAGGATGGAGATTAGGTTTTGCTTGCGGACCTAAAGAGATTATAAAGCAACTCATAAAAATCCATCAATACGCTATTATGTGCGCTCCAACAACCTCTCAGCACGCTGCTGTTGAGGCTTTAAGAAATTGCGATGAAGATGTTGCCTATATGCTTAAAGAGTATAATATGCGCCGTAGAATGATGGTTAAAGGCTTTAACAAAATAGGTCTTACCTGCCGTGAGCCAAAGGGTGCTTTTTATGCCTTCCCCTCAATTCAGTCAACAGGTATGACCAGCGAAGAATTTTGCGAAAAACTTTTGGCTTCCAAAAAGGTTGCCGTTGTTCCGGGAACTGCTTTTGGAGAAAGCGGTGAAGGCTTTATAAGAGCTTCCTATTGTTATTCGGTTGAGCATATAACTGAAGCCCTTAAACGAATAGAAGAATTTTTAAAAGAAATTTAAAATAAAAAAATGCTGTCCGAAAGGACAGCATTTTTTTATTTTAATATTATTAGATTTCAGCGAAATACTTAATAGTGCGAACCATCTGGCTGGTGTAGCTGTTCTCGTTATCATACCAAGAAACAACCTGAACCTGATAAGTATCGTCATCAATCTTAGTAACCATAGTCTGAGTTGCATCGAACAAAGAACCATAGGTAATACCGATAATATCAGAAGAAACGAGCTCTTCCTCGGTGTAACCGAAGGAAGCAGATGAAGCAGCCTTCATAGCAGCGTTGATGCCTTCCTTAGTAACATCCTTGCCCTTAACAACAGCAACGAGGATGGTGGTTGAACCGGTCGGAACAGGAACACGCTGAGCAGAACCGATAAGCTTGCCGTTGAGCTCAGGAATTACAAGGCCGATAGCCTTAGCAGCACCTGTTGAGTTAGGAACGATGTTGCAAGCAGCAGCACGTGCACGACGAAGGTCGCCCTTTCTGTGAGGACCATCAAGAACCATTTGGTCGCCTGTCCAAGCGTGAACAGTGGTCATAATACCGCTCTGAATGGGAGCATACTTGTTAAGAGTATCAGCCATAGGAGCTAAGCAGTTAGTGGTGCAGGAAGCAGCAGAAATGATAGTGTCCTCAGCGGTAAGAGTATCCTCGTTTACGCTGTAAACAACAGTCTTAAGGTCGGAACCTGCGGGAGCAGAAATAACAACCTTCTTAGCGCCTGCATCGATATGAGCCTGAGACTTTTCTTTAGAGCAGTAGAAGCCGGTGCACTCAAGAACAACGTCAACACCGATTTCACCCCAAGGAAGGTCCTTAGCGTCTTTCTCAGCATAAATTTTGATGGTTTTACCATCAACAGTGATGCTATCTTCACCAGCAACTACGGTATCAGCAAGAGCATATCTACCCTGAGCAGAATCGTATTTAAGCAAGTGAGCAAGCATTTTGGGGCTGGTAAGGTCATTAATAGCAACAATCTCATAACCCTCTGCGCCAAACATTTGACGGAAAGCAAGACGGCCGATACGACCAAAACCGTTAATAGCAACTTTAACCATTGGAAAAAACCTCCTAAATTTCTTTGAATATATTTTACCCTATTTTGTTGCATTTTGCAAGTGTTTGTTTAATTTTTAACAATTTTTTTAAAAATTATCCGTTTTGGTGAATTTTCACTACTGGAAAGGAGCAAATTTTGATATTTTTACCCAATAAATTCGAGCGATTTTTAGCCGCCTTAAGAATAACCATTCAAAATGATATTTTAAAAAACGGAATAACCGAAAATAACTTGAAAAATTTAGAAAAAATAAATATAGCGGAGGCTTTATTTTATAAAGATTTTAAGGAGCCTGTTCATATAAAAGAACTCTCCTTTTCTCTACTTTGCTCCTCCCTTCCCCTGTTATTATCTCAAAACAAAAACCCATATTTAAAAACAGATATTTATTCCAACTTTTTAATAAATAAAAAGCTTCTAGCGATTTTATTTTTAAAGCTCATAAAGGCTTCAAAAAGCATTGAAATAAAAAACCATAAATCCAAAATTATGATTTCAGCTTTAGATATAAACTCAAATGATTTTAAGAAACTAGTATTAGCCCTTGGCGGAACTTATTTTTATCATAATAAGAAAATAATCATTATAATTCCCTCCGATAAAACCGATAAAAAAGCGAACCCTATAAAAAAAGAATGGGTATCTCTCGATAACCCATTCTCATTAGTTAATATTTTTCTTAACCTATAATAGCCTCGGCAACCATAATTCCATCAACCGCAGCCGAAACAATACCTCCGGCATATCCTGCACCCTCTCCGCAAGGATAAATACCCCTTGCCGAAAGGCTTTCAAACTTTTCATTTCTAAGCACTCTAACAGGTGAAGAGGAACGAGTTTCTGGAGCGGTTAAAACCGATGAGCTATCGGCAAAACCCTTGATTTTCCTATCAAAAAGCTTTATTCCTTCCTTTAAGCTTTCGGTTATAAACGATGGGAAAATCTCATTGAAATCAGCATAAGCAAACTTTGGTTTAACGGTTGGTTTAACCTTGCCAATTTCAAATTTTTCGCCAAAAACAAACTCGCCAACCGTGGTTACAGGAACAGCGCCATTTGCAATAGAAAAAGCCTTTTGCTCTATTTTCCTTTGCATTTCAAGGCCTGCTAAAACATCATCGCTTCCGAAATCCTCAGGGTTAACATTAACTAAAACTGCACTATTAGCGTTATCTCCATCTCTTCGGCTTTGGCTCATTCCGTTAACGGCAATAGCATTTTCCTCACTTGAAGCGTTAATAACCTCGCCCCCGGGACACATACAAAAGGTATAAACTCCTCTGCCATTTTCAAGATGAACCGCCAACTTATAATCAGCAGCGCCAAGATTTTCATTATTGCAAAATTCACCATATAGCGCTTTATTGATATCGCTTTGCAAATGCTCAATTCTAACTCCCATTGCAAATGGCTTTTGAGCCATAGAAAGTCCCTTATCATGAAGCATTTTAAAAGTATCCCTTGCCGAATGTCCTGTTGCGATTATAAGTTTATCGCATTTAATTTCCTCATCATTTGCAATAATCGAAGCTATTTTCCCGTTTTCTATTTTAATTTCATCAAGCTTTGTTTCAAACCTGATTTCTCCACCAAGAGAGATAATTTCTTCTCTTATGCTTTTAACAACATTAACCAATATATCGGTTCCGATATGTGGCTTGGCATCGGTTAAAATTTTATCAGGTGCGCCATATCTATTAAATATTTCCAAAACCGCACGGGAACGGGGATTTTTAATACCCGTATTAAGTTTGCCGTCCGAAAAGGTGCCGGCTCCCCCTTCGCCAAACTGAACATTGGTTTTAAGGTCTAAAGGCTCGCCATTAAAAAAGGCTTCAACCGCCTGTTTTCTTTTATCAACATCCGAGCCTCTTTCAAGCACTAAAGGTTTAAGCCCCGCTCTTGCAAGGGTTAATGCCGCAAACATACCTGCCGGTCCAAAACCGGCAATAACAGGTCTATTTTTAAAGGTTTTTTTAGCCTTTTTAAAAATATATGGCTTATATTCATATTTTTGAGCATTTTTGCATTTTGCTATTATTTTTTCCTCGTTAGATAAAACCTCTATAATTAAGGAACAGCAAAAATGAACATCATTCTTTTTTCTTGCATCAACCGATTTTCTATAAAGCTTTGCACTCTTTATATTAGTAATTGGAGCTTTTAGTTCCCTTGAAGCAATGGGGACTAAATCGGAAAAGTCTGTATTAAGCGGCAAATTAACATTATTTAAAAGTATCATTTCTTATAGCCTCTTAAAATTGATTCAGCAGCACAAATAGCGCTGGCCCATGCCCACATAAGATTGAAGCCGCCGCAATCTCCATCGATATCAAGAATCTCACCTATCGCATAAAGTCCCTTATTGCTCTTAGCTTCCATAGTTTTTTCATTAAACTGAGTTGTATCAAGGCCGCCTGCGGTAACCTGAGAGTTGGTATATCCTGTTGTTCCTATAACCTTAAACCTAAAATCTTTAATAAGCTTTGCTATTTCCTCAAGGTTTTTATCGGTTAAGTTTTCAGCCTTTTCATTAAGCTTGAGCCCTATGGATTTCACTATAACCTGACCCAAACGTTTATTGAGCATTCCTGTTAAAAACTCTTCTAATGCCCTATAACCTAAATTAGAGCGCCTTTTAATCAAAGAATTTAAAAGAATAGAAAAATCGGTATCAGGCATTAAATCTAAAGATATCAAAGCTTGCTCTTTTGTTCTAGAAACTTCACGAGAAACCTGCATAACAGGAGGTCCTGAAAGACCGTAATCGCAAAAAAGCACCTCGCCAAATTCTTTTCGGCAAGCCCTATTGCCAACAAACAAAGAAACGGTTGCATCAACCTTAATCCCCTTTAACTGCTTAACAATATCGGTTTCGGTTTTTAGCTGAACTATTGCAGGCGAGGTTTTAATAGCCTTAAAACCTGCTTTTTTAAGTAATTCGAGCATACTGCCGTCACTACCAAGCCTATCGCCGCCCGAGAGCAGACCGCAGGCTATAACAACATTCTCCGCAAGGAAGCTCATTGTATTAGTTGAAACCTTATATTTACCTCTTTGAATTTGAATATTAGTAACCTTGGCTTCGGTATGGATTATAACACCTAAATTTTCAGCCGAAAAGCGCAATGCATCAACAACCGAAGAAGCCTGCAAAGAAGCAGGATAACCCTTATTCTCCTCGAAAACAAAAGGAACACCTATATTTTCAAAAAACTCATAGGTTGTATCAACGCCGTATTTTTCAAGAGCAAAACGGGCAAAGCCTATATTTTCGCCATGAAAGTTGGAAAGAGAATTGTCCTTATTTGTTATATTGCATCGGCCGTTACCTGTTACCAAAAGCTTTTTGCCAACTCTTGGCATTGCTTCCATAACCCTGATAGAAATGTTAGGATTTTTTTGTTTTAGGTGAACTGCCGCACAAAGACCTGCCGCGCCACCGCCGATAATTATAACATCCGTTACCATTTCTCTCCACTTCCTTTCCAACCCATAATACCATATTTATTTACTTTTTGCAATAAAAAAGCCGTTACTAACGTAACGACTTCTTTTTACTTATAATAACTTCTAAACCAACCGCCAAAATAATAACAATTGCTAAAATAAGCATTATAAAAAGCGGAGTTTTAATAAAAAGAGTAATAAAAGAATATAGCGATTTTGAGGTTATGCCTATCTTATTTATTCCTGCAAATAAAAGCAAAAATGCAGGAACTGCACCTATCAAAAGAGCGGATGACAAAAAAGAAACCCTATATACTCTTTTACTCTTTTCATATCTTCCTATAAACAAATATGAAACCGCCGCTAAACAAATGCAAAAAAGACAAAAGCAAAATGCAGGAATAGTTATCCTTCCGAAATAGTTGCCTATATATTGCAAAAATTTAGGAGTTGCATATCGCATATATCTTTCACAGCAAATATCAACAAGGGTATCAAGCTGAGCTTTGATATCATCGCTCACAACCGAAAGCTTTTCTTCGGTATAAGCATAAATCTTTTCACTTATTTCCTCTCGAAAGGCTAATTCATCGGGAGAAAACCTTTCGTTTTTATAAACCTTTTCAATATAATTTTCCATATTATCATAAAAGGTTTTATCGGTTATTCCGTAATTAAAGAAATCCTCAGGAAGTCCTCCCGGTATCGCAACCGAAACAAGCTCCTCTTCAATTTCTTCTATAGATAACTCAACATAATCGCTCTTCTTTATCAAAATTTTAGCATAATCAGGTGTTGAACAAAGACCTATCATAGCAAATATTGCCGAGCAAAAGATAAAGAATGCCATAAAAAAGGCAAGCGAATATTTCATAAAAACTTTAAACTTTGATTCTTTATTCATTTATTAATATTACCGGTCCCGAAACATATTCAGCATAAACGAAATACCTCTTCGAAGTAAGACCCAAGGTTGAAAGAGGATAACAAGTATAAATCACTAGAGTTTCCTCTTCAGCCGAAATCCTGGTTGCCGATACATTACCGCTATCGGTAATCTTTATTTCGTTTATCTTATAAACATAAACACCATAGGAGGTGGTTAATGTTATATTATCTCCAACCTGTGCTCGGTCAATGGTGTGAAGATAGGTGTTGTTGTGCCCAGACAAAAGAATTGTTGATCCCATACCGGGGAAACCGCTTCCGTTGTAATGACCAATTCCCTTTGAGAGTTGTTTATCGCCATCTCCAAAGAAAACAGGAGCTTTAATTTCTGCCGAAGGAATTGAAAGCTCGGCATATTCAGTTCCGTAATTCGGG
>CAJGDQ010000040.1 GCA_904502215.1 Clostridiaceae bacterium | reverse complement strand
GGGTGGTGCTTCAACTCAGTTTGCAATGATTCCTCTTAATCTTATGACCAAGAACGGCAAAGCTGATTATATTATCACAGGTCAGTGGGCTAATAAGGCATATAAAGAGGCTGCTCGTTACGGAGAGGCTCGTGAGGTTGCCTCTTCTAAGGATAAAACCTTTAGCTATATTCCTAAGACAACAGCTGCTGATTTCGATAAGGATGCGGACTATGTTCATATTTGTATGAACAACACTATCTACGGCACAAAGTATAACACTTTACCCGAAACAGGGGATGTTCCGCTTGTTGCTGACATTTCTTCTTGCATTTTATCCGAGCCTATTGATGTTTCTAAGTTCGGTATGCTATATGCTGGTGCTCAAAAGAATGTTGCTCCCGCAGGTGTTACTATTGTTATCATCCGCAAGGATTTAATCGGTAATGCTATGGATATCACTCCAACAATGCTTAAGTATGATACCCACAGCGAAAATGGCTCAATGTTCAATACTCCTCCTTGCTACACTATTTATGTTGCAGGTCTTACTCTTAAATGGATTAAGAAGATGGGCGGCCTTGAGAAGATGAAGGAAATTAACGAGAAAAAGGCTAAAATCCTTTATGATTTCCTCGATAATTCCAAGCTTTTCAAGGGCACTGTTGTTCCTGAGGACCGTTCTTTAATGAATGTTCCCTTTGTGACCGGTAACGATGAGCTTGATGCTAAGTTTGTTGCTGAATCCAAGAAGGCAGGCTTTGTTAACCTTAAGGGTCACCGTTCGGTTGGTGGTATGAGAGCTTCTATCTATAATGCTATGCCGATTGAGGGCGTTGAGAAGTTGGTTGAGTTTATGAAGAAGTTTGAGGAGGAAAATGCATAATGTTTAAGATTAAAACTTATAATAAAATCTCGAAAACAGGACTTACTGTTTTTGATGATAAATATACTATCGGTGATGAGGTTGAGAATGCTGATGGAGCGATAGTTCGTTCAGCTTCTTTGCACGAAACTGAATTTCCCGCAAGCTTAAAGGCTATTGCAAGGGCCGGTGCCGGAACTAACAATATTCCGATTGAACGTTGCTCGGAAAATGGTATCGTTGTTTTCAATACCCCAGGTGCTAATGCTAATGCCGTTAAGGAGCTTGTTATTGCAGGTATGCTTATTTCTTCCCGTAGAGTTATCTCGGGTATTGAATGGGCTAAAACCTTAAAGGGCAACGGCGAAGAAGTTGGTAAGATGGTTGAAAAGGGCAAGGGTGCCTTTGTTGGTCCTGAAATCAAAGGCAAAACTGTTGGTATTGTAGGACTTGGCGCTATCGGTGTTATGGTTGCCAATGCCGCTAACCACCTTGGAATGAAAGTTTTCGGATATGACCCATATCTTTCGGTTAAATCGGCTTGGAACTTAACCCATAATGCTGTTCATATCAATGATATAAACGAAATTTTTGAGAAATGCGATTATATTTCGCTTCATGTTCCGCTAACTGCAAACACTAAAAACCTCATCAATGCTGAATCTATTGCAAAGATGAAGAATGGTGTTCGTATCCTTAACTTTGCTCGTGCGGCTCTTGTTGATGATGAAGCATTAAAGGCAGCACTTGAATCGGGTAAGGTTGCAAGCTATGTAACCGATTTCCCAACCGATGAAGTTTTAGGTGTTGACGGCGTTATCGCTATTCCTCACCTTGGAGCTTCAACTCCTGAATCAGAGGATAACTGCGCTGTTATGGCTGCTAAGGAACTTATCGATTATATCGAAAACGGAAATATCGTAAACTCGGTTAACCTTCCTGAGATAACAATGCCCAGAAGCGGCGAGCATAGAATTTGCGTTATTCATAAGAATATTCCCAATATGCTTACTGCAATCACCAAGATTGTTGCTGATGATAATGTTAATATTGAAAATCTTCTTAACAAATCTCGTGGCGATTATGCTTATACCATGCTTGATATCGGCACCGCTGATACTGATATGGTTGCTAACGAAATTGCCGAAATAGAAGGCGTTATTAAGGTTAGAGTTATCTAATTTTCAAATATTTTGGGACAGTGGAAAGTTTTTCCGCTGTCCTTTGCTTTTTTATGGGAAAATTATGATTTTTAGTGAATAAAAACCTTGACAAAAGGTGTTTATATCGCTATAATATTTATCGTGACGATAGAGGTGGAAGTATGATTATTGATTTAAAAAAGATTTTTGTCAATGAAAATTCTTCTTTGCCGCTTGAGTATTCGTTGGATATGAGTAACCTGGAATATATGGGCTGTTATCCGCTCAAAAAGCCTGTTGTTCTAAGCGGTGTCGTTTCCAACAAAGCAAGTC
This sequence comes from Clostridiaceae bacterium, assembly GCA_904502215.1. GTDB lineage: Bacteria > Bacillota > Clostridia > Oscillospirales > Acutalibacteraceae > UBA737. Next base: position 5,680 of record CAJGDQ010000040.1, on the reverse strand, counting down.
TTGTAAGGTTAGAGGCATCTATTAGCTATGAGTATGATGCCCCGTGCGACCGCTGCGGTATTGATGCCAAGCAAAACTTAAAGGTTTCGCTTGATAAATCTTTAGCCGTTAGAACCGAAAGTGAAGAAAGTGATACGATACTTGTTATCCCTGATATGAAGCTCGACTTGGAGGAGCTTATATATTCAGAGGTCGTTGTTAATCTTCCTATGAAGCATTTATGTAAGGAAGATTGCAAGGGTATCTGCTTTAGGTGCGGCAAAAACCTTAATGAAGGCGAATGCGGTTGCTCCAAAAAGGAGATAGACCCAAGGCTTTCAGCACTTGCCGCATTATTAAATGATGAATAACAATGTTTAAGGAGGTGCCGAAATGGCAGTACCGAAGAGAAAAACTTCTAAAGCTAGAAGAGATAAGAGAAGAAACAATGTATGGAAGCTGAGCGCTCCGACTTTGGTTAGATGCTCAAACTGCGGCGAATATAAGCGCCCCCATAGACTTTGCCCTGCCTGCGGTCAGTATAACGGCCGTGAGGTTGTAAAGGTTGGCGAATAATTGCTTTCATTAGCAACCGAGGAGGAGCAATCCTCCTCTTATTTTTTAGTATGAGAGGTGAAAATTCAAGTGTCTGTTATAGTTGATTCGGTTATTAAAGGAAGTGCTGGATATAAGGCCGGCATAAAAGCGGGGGATACGCTTGTTTCTATCGATGGAAACGAGATTATGGATGTTCTCGATTATCGCTTTTATCAAAATAATTCAAAACTAAAGCTTGAGATTATAAATGCCAAGGGCAAGCAAAAGACCTTTAAAATAAAGAAAAAAGAATACGATGAAATAGGGCTTGAATTTGAAACCTATTTGATGGATAAACAGCATCATTGCAAAAATAAATGTATTTTTTGCTTTATTGACCAATTACCAAAGGGAATGAGAGAAAGCTTATATTTCAAGGATGATGATTCCCGTCTTTCTTTTTTGTTTGGCAATTATATAACCCTTACCAATATAACCGAGCACGAGGTTGAACGGATTATAAAGATGCATATTAGCCCCATAAATATCTCGGTTCATACAACCAACCCCGAACTTCGAGTTAAAATGATGAAAAATAAAAATGCGGGTGCGGTTTTGCCCATTATCAAACGTTTTGATGATGCGGGCATTAAGATTAACTGTCAAATGGTTTTATGTCCCGGTTATAATGATGGTGAAGAGCTCATAAAAACCCTTGAGGATTTAACAGCACTTCAAAATTCCGAGTGCATTGCGGCGGTTCCTGTTGGCCTTAGCGGTCATAGAGAGGGACTTGAAAAATTAGTTCCTTTTGATAAAAAGGGAGCAGGGCAAGTAATTGATATTATAGAAAAATTCGGCGAGAAATGCCTTGAAGAAAGCGGAAAACGCCGAGTTTTTGCAGCCGATGAATTTTATATTTTAGCCGAAAGGGATTTACCCGATGCCGCTTTTTATGAGGACTTTTTGCAGCTTGAAAACGGAGTGGGATTAGTTCCTTTAATGCTTGATGAATTTGAACAGACTTTTGAGGAAATTGATTATACTTTAGATAAAAAGCGCAAAATCACTATGGTAACAGGTGAGGCGGCTTTGCCTTTTATACAGGATATGGTTGACAAGTGCCTCAAAAAATGGGATAATTTAGAATGCAGTGTATATGCGATTAAGAATAATTTCTTCGGCGGTGAAATTAATGTTGCAGGCCTTGTTACTGCAACCGATATTATAAAGCAGTTAAGCGGTAAAGATTTAGGTGATGAACTGCTTGTTCCCTCGGTTATGCTAAGGGATGCAGGAGATATGTTCTTGGATAGCATAACTCTTGAAGAATTATCCGAAAAACTTAATGTTAGGGTTGTAACCGTTAATAATGACGGTTATGAGTTATTAGATAAAATTCTCGGAAAGGAAGAGGCATAATGGCAAAACCTATTGTTGCGGTTGTTGGAAGACCTAATGTTGGAAAATCAACCTTGTTTAATAAGATAATCGGCAAAAGGCTTTCTATTGTTGATGATACTCCAGGTGTTACTCGAGACCGTATTTACGGTGATGCCGAATGGCTAGGCAGAAAGCTGATGTTTGTTGATACAGGCGGTATTGAGCCTAAAACAGATGATATTATTTTATCATCTATGCGTGCTCAAGCTCAGCTCGCTATTGATACTGCATCGGTTATTATATTCGTTACCGATATCAAAACAGGGGTTACTGCTGCTGATGAGGACGTTTCGGCAATGCTTAGAAAAAGCGGGAAACCGGTTGTTCTTTGCGTTAATAAATGCGATAAAATCGGTGATACTCCTGCCGAATTTTATGAGTTTTATAATTTAGGACTTGGCGACCCTATTGCAGTTTCTTCGGTTCACGGAACGGGCACGGGCGATTTGCTTGATGAAGTTATCGCTCATATAGCTCCCGAAGAATTTGAAGATGAGGAAGAGGAAATTATAAATGTTGCCGTTATCGGTAAGCCTAATGCAGGCAAATCCTCTCTCATAAATCAAATTGCAGGTGAGGAGCGCTCTATTGTTTCGAATATTGCAGGAACAACAAGAGATGCTATTGATACAAGAATAGAAAAAAATGGTGTTAAATATAATTTTATCGATACTGCAGGGCTTAGAAGAAAGTCCAAGGTTGAAGATAAAATCGAAAAATATAGCGTGCTTAGAGCTAAAATGGCGATTGAACGCTCTGATGTTTGCGTTATTATGATAGATGCGGTTGATGGTTTTACCGAACAGGATTCAAAGGTTGCAGGTTTAGCTCTTGAAGAGGGAAGAGCTTGTATTATTGCGGTTAACAAGTGGGATGCTATTGAAAAGGATGGCAGCACTATGGATAATTTCCGCAAAAAGCTTATGAATGATTTCTCTTTTATGCCTTATGCTCCGATTATATTTATATCGGCAAAAACGGGTCAAAGAGTAGACCGTCTTTTCGAGCTTATTAAATATGTTAATGAGCAAAACACTATGCGAATTTCAACAGGTATGCTTAACGATGTTTTAGCCGATGCTACTGCACGTGTTCAGCCGCCAACCGATAAGGGTAAACGCCTTAAGATTTACTATATGACTCAGGCTTCAACTAAGCCGCCAACATTTGTTTGCTTTTGCAACAAGGCAGAGTTGTTCCATTTTTCATATCAGCGTTACCTTGAAAATCAAATTCGCTCAACCTTTGGTCTTGAGGGAACTCCCGTTAGGTTTGTAATAAGAGAAAGGGGCGATAAGTAATGATTATAACTGCTATTATAACGGTTATCGCCGCTTATCTTTTGGGTAGTATAAACTTTGCGGTTATTTTTAGCAATGCCTTTATGAAAAAGGATGTTAGAGAGCTTGGCAGCGGAAATGCAGGAACCACCAATGTTATGAGAACTGCAGGCTTTTTGCCGGGTTTTTTAACCTTTTTATGTGATGCTCTTAAGGGATACGTTGCTTGCTATTTGGGTAAGACTATCTTTGAATATATCTCGCATTTTCAAACAGGAGAATGGACTGCACCGATTTATGGCGCATATATTTGCGGTCTTGTTTGTATGCTCGGCCATGTTTTCCCGATATTCTATCAGTTTAAGGGCGGAAAAGGGGTTGCAACAAGCGTTGGAATCTTCGCTGTTTGTTGTCCTTTAGCAATAGCTGTTGGACTTTTAACCTTTGCCATAGTTTTAGTCTTTTCAAAAATGGTTTCTTTAAGTTCCCTTGCTGCAACTATTGTGGTTGTTGTTTTGTCGATAGTCTTTTATGATGCAACGGCTTCTGTTATTCCTCAGGCAGTTCTATGTATCTTAATGGGAATAATTGTTTTTGCAAAGCATAGTGAAAATATTAAAAGACTTTTATCGGGAACCGAGAATAAAATCGGAAGCAGGAGGTAAATAAATGGTTAAAGTAACTGTTTTAGGCTCAGGCGGTTGGGGTATGGCTTTAGCCCTTTGTGCTAATGATAATGGTTGCAAGGTAACCCTATGGTCGCCTTTTGAACAAGAGGTTCAAATGCTCAAAACCAAAAGAACCAATGAAAAACTCCTCAAAGGAATTTTTATTCCTGAAGAAATAGATATAACCTCTGATTTATCGGTTGTTGAAGGTGGAACTATCACTATTATTGCAGTTCCTTCAACTGCTGTTCGTGAGGTTGCCAGAAAGCTTAAAAGTTATAAGGATTTTGGTATAGTTGTTAATGTTTCCAAAGGCTTTGAGAAAGAAAGTCTTAGAAGATTATCGGAGGTTATCAGTGAGGAATTGCCCGAAAGTCCTGTTGTTGCTTTAACAGGCCCTTCTCATGCTGAGGAGGTTGCAAGAAAAATACCAACCTCAATAGTTGCGGCATCTAAGTCTTTAGCGGCGGCTCAAGCGGTTCAGGGTATTATGAACAATAAAAATCTCAAGATTTATACCTCGGGTGATATAATCGGAGCCGAGCTTGGCGGAGCGCTTAAGAATATTATAGCTATCGCTTCTGGTATTTGCTCAGGTTTAGGTCTTGGCGATAACACAAGGGCGGCTTTGATTACAAGAGGTATGGCTGAAATGGCAAGACTTGGCGTTTGTATGGGTGCTAAGGAATATACCTTCTCGGGACTTACAGGTATCGGAGACCTTATAGTTACCTGTATGTCGGAGCATAGCCGAAATAATCGCTTTGGAAGATTGTTGGGCGAGGGTGTATCTCTTCAAGAGGCGTTGGAAAGAATAGGAACCGTTGAGGGATATTATGCCGCCGAAATGGCTCATGGGCTCGCATTAAAATTCGGAATTGAACTTCCAATTATAAGCGAATGTTATGCGGTTATGTATGAGGGAAAGGGCGTTAAAGAGGCACTTATTTCTCTGATGGAACGACCCGGAAGAAGTGAGCATTAAAAATTTAAAAAAATGCTTGATTTTTGATATAAAATGTGGTAATATAGTTTTTGCTATTGTGGTTGATTAAATTCAGCCGTTAACAAGAAGGAGGTGCAGACCATGGCTAAATGTGATATCTGCAGTAAAGAAATTGCTTTCGGTATTAAGGTTTCCCACTCTCATAGACGTTCTAACAGAACCTGGAAGCCCAATGTTAAGAAGGTAAAGGCAATCGTTAATGGTTCGCCCCGCCGTATCAATGTTTGCACCCGTTGCTTACGTTCCGGCAAGGTAACTAGAGCTATCTAATATGCTAATTTCTTACAAATAACCCTGAGCTATCGCTCAGGGGATTTTTGTATATGGAAGTGAAAAAAATGATTAAAGCGGTTTTATTTGATTTAGATGGAACCTTGGTTAATTCCCTTGAAGATTTGGCCGATAGCACCAATTATGCCTTAAAGGTTTCGGGATATAAAACCCACGAGACCGAAAAATTCAAATACTTTGTTGGCGATGGAATGCCAAAGCTTATTGAACGTGTTTTACCTGAGGATAAACGCAACCAAGAGGAAATTGAAAAGGTTTTAGATATCTTTTTAGGATATTATAAAGAGCATTTTACCGATAAAACAAAAGCTTATGATGGAATTTATGAGTTGATTTCAAATATTAAGGAAATGGGGCTTAAAACCGCCGTTATTTCCAATAAGGCTCATAATATGACCCTTGAGGTTGTTGATAAACTCTTTAAGAATACCTTTGATATAGTTTTCGGCAAAAAGGATTGCTATCCAACAAAGCCC
>CAJGDQ010000039.1 GCA_904502215.1 Clostridiaceae bacterium | reverse complement strand
CTGGCGTTTGATAGAACCGAAATCATCGAAAATAATCTTAATTTCCTTGCCTTCCTTTGCCTTCCTTTTCAAAATTTCGTGAATAGAGTCCCACATTTCGCCTTCGGCGATAATGAAAAACTCCATATAGATATATTTTTCAGCCTTTTCAAGCTCTTCTAAGAGCCTTGCAAAGATTTTCTCTCCGGGGGCTAAAAACTCGGTTGAGCTTTTATCATAAAGGGGATAGCCGCTTTCTTTCACAAGATAATCAGCCTGACGGGAATGAAGCAAATCATAATAGCTGAGCTTTGATTTAACCGATTCTTCTTCCTTTAAAAATGGCATATAATGAGAGCTGCAAATACGCATTTTTTTCTTGATATGGGGCATAACTCTTCCACCGCCCCAAAGCATATAAACGGTTATTCCAAAAATAGGGAAGATAAGAATAAATATTATCCAGGCTATCTTATGGTCGGAATTTCCTCGGCGGTTAAATATAATAATAACTGTTGCCGCACCTAAAATGAGGGAAACTGTATAAATTAAAATGGAGTTCGAGGTAACATCATAAAGGGAAAACCCTAGGTAAAATAGCTGAACCAAAAGCAATAGTCCCGAAACTATAATTCTTATTGGCATAGGTATACCACGTTTTCTCTCTTTTTTCATAAAGCTTCCTCCTTTCAGGTTTTTATTTTATTATACCATATTTTTCCCGATATTTCAATTTTATATTTTTGTTGTAAATTTGTGTTAAAGTATGGTAAAATATATATTAATATATTTTAAACTTTATAAGGTGATTTTAATGTCTGTTAAAAGTTATCGTTTGGCTGAGGGTGTTGAAGGTCTTTTCGTTAAGAACGAAAGATTTAACACAACCCTTATATCATTTAATTTTTATATGCCTTTAAAAGAGGAAACTGTGGCTGAGAATGCCTTGCTTCCTTTTATTCTTACTACCTGCAGTGAAAAATATCCTGATTTTTCAAAACTTAATTATAAGCTTAACCGACTTTATGGAGCAAGACTTGATGCTTCGGCTGAGAAGTATGGAGATTATCAGTTGCTGAAAATGACCGTTTCGGTTATTAATGATAGATTTTCACTTGATGGCGAATCTCTTGTTAAAAGTGCAACCGATTTGCTTTTAGGGTTGGTTTTCAAACCGAGTATAGAAAATGATGCATTTTTAGAAAGCGACCTTGCAAGAGAGAAACGCAAGGCTATCGAGCATATAAAGGGTCAGTTTAGCGAAAAGAGAATTTATGCTAAAAACCGCCTTATTGAAGAAATGTTTAAGGGAAAAGCTTATGGGACCTCAAAATGCGGAACCATAGAGCAGGTTGAGGCCATAAGCGGAAAAAGCCTTTACAATGCTTGGCGCAATATGATAGAAAGCGCATTTATCAGGATTCAGGTTATCGGAAGTCAAGTTCCATCAGGTCTTTTTGAGGAGCTTGGCGAAAGATTTTCGAGGGTTGAGAGAAAGAATATAACCAACTGCAAGAAATCTGAGCCCTGCCAAAAGTTTGATGATGTTTTGAGAATAGAAGAAAGACAGGATATAAACCAAGGCAAGCTTGTTATGGGCTTCTCAAGTGAAACTTTTGGTAACGATGATAAAACGCTCGCCCTTCTTGTTACAAGTGATATTTTCGGCGGCGGACCTTATTCCAGACTTTTTTCAAATGTTAGAGAAAAGATGAGCCTTTGTTATTATTGCTCGGCCTTATCTGTTCGCCAAAAGGGACTTTTAACGGTTGATTCGGGAGTTGAAACTGCCAATGCCAAAAAGGCAGAGGAAGAAATTTTAAATCAGCTAAATATCGTTAAATCGGGCCAATTTAGTGATTTTGAGTTTGAATCTTCGATAAAAAGTATATGCGATTCATTTAAAAGCTATAATGATAGTCAAAATTCCCTTGATACTTGGTATGCTGTTAAGGTTAACAATGATGAGTTATATTCTCCCTCTGATTTGGCCGAAAAGGTTAAACTTATTTCTCGTGAGGATGTTATAAAAACCGCAAAGGGAATTAAATTAGAGGCGGTTTATAAGCTTTTGCCAAAGGAGGCAAAATAATGAAAAGAGAGTTTTTTGAAAACGAAATAGGGGAGAGCTATGTTAAAGCTGAGCTTTCTTCGGGACTTAAAATTTATATTCTCGAAAAGCCTCAGTATACCTCTTCCTATGCTATATTCGGCACTAAATATGGCTCTATCGATACCTGCTTTGCAGTGAACGGAGAGGAAACCTCAGTTCCTGAGGGAATAGCTCATTTTTTAGAGCATAAGCTTTTTGAAAGCGAGGATGGGGATGCTTTTTCTAAGTATGCCAAAACGGGTGCTTATGCCAATGCTTTTACCTCGTTTGATAGAACCTGTTATCTCTTTTCTTGCTCGGATAAATTCTATGAAAACCTTGATATATTGCTCTCGTTTGTTCAGTCGCCTTATTTTACCGAGCAAACCGTTAAAAAAGAGCAGGGAATAATCGGTCAGGAAATTAGGATGTATGATGATAGTCCCGGTTGGCGAGTTATGTTTAATATGCTTCTTGCTATGTATCATAACCACCCTGTTAGAATAGATATTGCAGGAACAGTTGAGTCTATTGCAAAAATAGATTATAATCTTTTATATAAATGCTATAACACCTTTTATAACCCCTCAAATATGTTTATTTGTATTGCGGGAAATGTTGAAACTGAAAAGGTTTTAAAGTATATTGAAGAAAAGATTTTAAATTTAGAGCCTACTCATATAAACCGCATTATGCCCGAGGAGCCTAAAGAGGTTGTAAAACCTTTTGTTGAGCAAAAATTAGCGGTTGCTCAGCCTATCTTTTGCTTTGGCTTTAAAGGCGATGCAGAAAAAACGCTTAGCGTTAAGGAAAAAATTTGCAATGCCCTGCTTATAGAAATCATTGCAGGAGATGCTTCGCCTCTTTATAAACGCTTGGTTGAAAAGGAACTTATAAATGATGAGTTTTCAAGCGAGCATTTTAATGGCTTCGGCTATTCTTCAATTATATTTGAGGGGGAATCTAATAATCCTCAAATGGTTGCCGAGGAAATTAAAAACGAGGTTGAAAGACTAAAGCAAGAGGGAATAGATAAAAAGCTCTTTTCGGCAGTTCGTTGCGGTATGTATGGCAATTCAATTCGCCTTTTCAATAATGTTGAAAGCATTGCAATGCAGCTTGTTGAATGCGCTATGAATGATAGTGAGTTGTTTGATGAGATTAAATATTTGAAATCGGTAAAATTAGAGGATGTTACAAAAGTTTTGATGGAGCTTGATGTTAATAAAACTGTTTTATCGGTTATCAATCCTTCACAGGAGGTTTAAATGAAAGGAATAGATGTTACCATTTTTGGTATAAACTTGAACCTAAAACCTATTGCTTTTACCATTCCCTTAGGGGATAAGCATTGGGATATATATTGGTATGGAATAATAATTGCTTTGGGCTTTATGTTGGCTTTGATTTATGGAATGAAGAATGCAAAGCGATTCTCGATTGAAACCGATAGAATGCTTGATGTTATATTGGTTGTTGTTCCTATTGCCATCCTTTCTGCCAGACTTTATTATGTTATATTCGATGGAGTGAAGCTCGAAAGCGTTGCCGATTTCTTTGGTTTTGGCAATTCTTCAGGCTTTTCGGGTCTTGCGATTTACGGCGGTGTTATAGGTGCTTTTCTTTCAGGTGCTATAATGTGCAAGCTTAGAAAGGTTAAAATTCTTGATATGTTCGATTTGGCAGCCATTGGCTTTCTTATCGGACAGTCGGTTGGAAGATGGGGAAATTTTGTTAACCAAGAGGCCTATGGAGATTTCACAGGAAGCACTTGGTGGGGAATGCAAAGCGATAGAACCATAAGAGAAATGGGTGAGGGTTTGGTTCATCCTTGTTTCCTTTATGAGTCACTTTGGTGCCTTGCAGGATTTATCCTTTTGCATTTACTTAGCAAGAAGAGAAGGTTCAGCGGTCAAGTAGTTTTGTCCTATGCTGCTTGGTATGGCTTTGGAAGAGCCTTTATAGAATTGCTTAGAACCGATAGCTTAATGCTTGGAAGAATTAGGGTTTCGTCCCTTTTGTCCTTTACTCTTTGCATTTCGGCAATTATTTTATTGGCTGTTATAAATAATCGCTTAAAGAATAATGAAGAAAAGGTTTATGAAAATATTTTCGAAGAAAACGGAGAGGAAGTTTTAAATGACCAGGATAATTGATGGTAAGGTTATATCGGCTGCCGTTAAGGATAGGGTTAAAGAGGGAGTTGCCGAATTAAATAAAAAGGGCGTTACTGTTGGTCTTGCTGTTATAATAGTTGGTGAGGACCCCGCTTCCAAGGTTTATGTTGCTAATAAGAAAAAGGCTTGCGAGGCTTTGGGAATTATATCCGAAGAATATGCTTTGCCCGAGAATACAACCGAAGAGGAGCTTTTAGCCCTTATTGATGAGCTTAATAATAAAAAGAGCATAAACGGTATTCTTTGTCAGTTGCCGTTGCCAAAGCACTTGAATGAGAAGCTTATTATAAATTCAATTTTGCCCGAAAAGGATGTCGATGCTTTTCATCCTCATAATGTTGGAAGAATTATGATAGGGGACTATGATTTTGTTCCCTGCACCCCTGCCGGCATTATGGAAATGTTGGCTTTCGAGGGTATTGAGGCTGAGGGTAAAACTTGCGTTGTTATCGGCCGTTCAAATATAGTTGGAAAACCGATGGGAATGTTGCTGCTTCATAAAAACGGAACTGTTACCATTTGCCATTCGAGAACTCAAAATCTTAAGGAAATTTGCAAGGGCGCCGATATTCTCGTAGCAGCTGTTGGAAAGCCGGGCTTTGTAACTGCTGATATGGTTAAAGAGGGTGCGGTTGTTATTGATGTTGGTATACATAGAACCGAAAACGGACTTTGCGGTGATGTTGATTTTGAGGGAGTTAAGGATAAATGCTCGGCAATAACTCCGGTGCCGGGCGGAGTTGGACCTATGACTATTGCAATGCTTATGCAAAACACCCTAACTGCTGCTAAGAAACAAAATAAGATAGGTGATTAAATTGAAAAGAATAATAGCTTTAATCGCCGTTTTTATTCTGCTCTTTTCTTTAACTGTTTCAGCCGATAGCAGTATAAACATAACGCCTGATGGCGAGTTTATAACCGAAACCGAACAGATTGCAAAAATTATTGGTATGGATAAAAATGAGTTGCTTGATTTTTGCATAGAAAATAAGATAGTTTATATTGCGGTTAATAAGGATAACTCAAAACAAATAAGGGTAACTGTTAAGGAAAATGATTTTTCTAATGGTATCGTTAATATAAACGGATTAAGTGATGATAAAATCAATGCTGTTCTTCCCGATGTTATCGGAGTTGAGGGAATAAAGGGCGAGATTATAAACAAAGACGGTCAAAAATTCATTAAAACCGAAATGTCTTCAAAGGATAGCGGCGGAGATTTTATTTTAACCGAGTATATAACCGTTGCAAATAAAAAGGTTTATGTTTTAAGCTTTTATACAAATAAAAAAGCTGATACTAAGTATATTGAAAAAACCTTTGAAACTTTTGAAAGCCCAAATTTTGTTGTTGAAAATAATGGTTTGTTTTGGGTTGTTGGAATAGCAATAGTGATTTTCTTGTTTGCAACCGTTTTTATAATTTTAACTTTAATAAGAGATATAAAAGCAAAAAAAGCCGACTGAGTCGGCTTTTTTTATTGCAGTTCAGGAAGGCCTTTAATTGAAATTAAAAGGGATAATATTCCCGAAAGAATTGATGCGGAAATAACTATTTTCCAATCAACCTCGGAAAGAACAACCGATGTTCCTATTGTTGCAACGGCTGTTTCGGCAACAGTTTTAATTGCTCTGATTCCTGCGGCTTTAATCCATTTTATAAATTTTTCTTTCATTATTTACTCCTTGTGTTATTAACGATTTTTTGAATAGCGGCATAATCATAACCGGCTTTAGTGAGTCGGTTTTTTCTATCGTTACCGTTACCCCATTTTCCTGCTATTACCTCTTTGGCAATAGCTTCATTTGTCTTTTTGGAGGCTAGTTTATTAACCTCGGCTTGAACTTTTAAGTAGTTATAACCGGCATCGGTCAGCTTTTTCCGCCTTTCCTCGCCGTTACCCCATTTACCGTCTAAAACTTCTTTTGCTATTTCGCTAACGCTCTTTTTATTCGGGCGATAGCCATCATCATAAACGCCGAGAGCGTTAGGAATACCGCTGATGGCGCATATATCTCTAATCTCAGAACGGGATGAGTTTCCTCTTGCGCAGTAATGACAATGGGGGCCTGTTGATTTCCCTGTGTTTCCTTCGATGCCGATGATATCGCTGATTTTAACCTTTTGCCCAACCTTAACCTTTATTTCAGATAAATGGCCATAATAGTATCGGTCAACTGTATTTTCCTTTTTGATTCGAACATAAAGCCCGAAGCCCTGCTTTTTATCAGCGCTGTTTTCCCAGCCTGCTCTTTCAACCGTTCCGTTAACTGTTGAGTGGATTTCCTTGCTATCAATTCCCACGATATCAAGGCCATCGTGGGCGGAGCCTTTAAATCTTTGAGTTACTTTAAACTTTCCGTTATATGGACTGTTCATTTATATCTCTCCTTATGTATAAAAATTTTTTAAAATAGAGAATGCGCGTTTTTTTATGCGGTTAACCGCCTGTCTTGAAACGCCGAGCAGTGAAGAAATTTCGGCATCGCTATAATTTAAGATATACTTATATATTATGATAAGCCGTTGTTTGTTGGTGAGATTTGAAAGGGCTTCTTCAACGCAAATTTTTTCGATTGCCGAATCGGTATAGGACACCTCGCTTTCATACAACTCGGAACACATAAAAGCATATCTTGTATTTTCTTTTGATAGGGCTATATATTTATTTCTGATAGCAACTGCAATATATCTTGAAAGCCCGTCCGATGAATCGCTATTAAAGCGTTCCAGGTCTATATCATAAAGAAGCTCCAAAAGGAAAACAGTTAGCTCTTGGAGTGCATCCTCATACCCTAATTTTTTTGAATAAAATCTTATGTATCTTTTAAACTCGTTGTAGATAGGGCCGAAGGCGAGCATATCTTCCTTCCTGAAATTTTTAATTAAAGATTTAAGTTCAAAGTTTGTCATTTTTTTCCTTCCTTTCAATAGCGGAAAGAAAAAAACTTTAAATTTGTAAACCTTTCGATTATATTTTTTCGCCCGCGAAGATAATGAATATAACCGCTATTTTACAAAATTCGGAAGAAAAAAGTTGATTCAGGGAGTAAAAGGTAATTTTTAAGGAGTAAAATTACAAAAAATAAGTAATATATTGACAAATAAAAGTAGATAATGTATAATTAACTATGCAATATACATAATTTCGTGAGGTTTTAGGTTTATGAAAATCGCACTATGTGATGAAAATGAAAAACGCTTATCAGCCCTAAAGAAAATGGTTTATGAATATTCGGAAGAGAGAGGGTTTGATGTTGCGGTAGATTGTTATTCCAATGTTTCAGGTTTAAGATTTTCAAGGGAAAAATACGGCATAGCTTTTTTGAGTTTTGATTTTTTAAATGAAGAAAAATTAGAAATTTTCAAAAAAATAAAAGAACAAAGTCCTTTTTGCGATATGGTTTTTATAAGCGCCGATACCAAGGCACTTTTTGAGGTTTTAAAAATTAAGCCTTATAGTTTTTTGGTTTCACCTTTTGAAAGGCGAGAACTTTTTGAATTTTTGGATGAATATTTTTCCGAAAAAGGCTGTGATTATTCCTTTTGGATAAGAAGCGGCAGCGATACTTTGTGCCTTAATACTAAGGAAATAATCTATCTTGAGGCTGATAATAAAAACTGTTATTTGCACATTATGGGTGGCAAGCTAAGGTCTAACTGCACAATGGCAAAGGTGTTTGAGGTTTTGCCCAAAAGTCATTTTATTAAGATAAATAGGGCATATATTGTTAACTCGCAGTATATAAATAAGTATAATAAGGATACGATTTTTCTTAAAAACGGGGATAAT
>CAJGDQ010000038.1 GCA_904502215.1 Clostridiaceae bacterium | reverse complement strand
TGCAAGAGCTATACTTTTTGATAAAAATGGCTCTCCCGTTTCGATAAGTCAGCACGAATTTACCCAAATATATCCAAAAGAGGGGTATGTTGAGCACGACCCTTTGGAAATATATTCGGCTCAGTATTCAGCACTAACCGAGGCTATCGCCAAAATCGGCGCTGAACCCGAGGAAATTGCAGCAGTTGGAATTACTAATCAGCGAGAAACTGCAATAATATGGGATAAAACAACAGGAAAACCTATCTATAATGCAATAGTTTGGCAATGCAAAAGAACCGCCTCTCTTTGCGAGGAACTTAAGAAGCAAGGCCTTGAAGATTACGTAAGTAAAACAACAGGACTTAAAATTGACGCCTATTTCAGTGCAACAAAGATTAAATGGTTGCTTGATAATGTTGAGGGCGCAAGAGAAAAGGCAAATAAGGGCGAACTGCTTTTCGGAACGGTTGATACCTGGCTTATTTGGAAGCTATCGGGCGGCAAAATCCACGTTACCGATTTAACCAACGCCTCAAGAACAATGCTTTTTGATATACATAATCTTTGTTGGGATAAAAAACTGCTCCAAATTTTAGATATTCCCGAAAGCATTTTACCCAAGGTTAAATCTTCAAGTGAAATTTATGGAGAGATAAATATTTTAGGCACTCCAGTTAAAGTTTCGGGTATTGCGGGCGACCAACAGGCCGCTTTGTTCGGTCAAGGATGTTTTAATAAGGGCGATATTAAAAACACCTATGGAACAGGTTGTTTCCTTCTTATGAACACGGGAAAAACTGCCGTTAAAAGCCAAAACGGACTATTAACCACCATTGCCGCCTCTATAAGTTACGAAAAGCCCGATTATGCACTTGAAGGCAGTGTTTTCATCGGCGGAGCGGTTATTCAATGGTTAAGAGATGAATTAGGACTTATCAAAAAATCGAGTGATAGCGAAAAAGCTGCACTAAAGGTCCAAAACAACGGAGGAGTTTATATTGTTCCTGCCTTTGCAGGTCTTGGCGCTCCTTATTGGGATATGTATGCCAAAGGAACTATAACAGGCCTTACAAGAGGAAGTAATAAAAACCACATTATAAGAGCCGCTTTGGAGTCTATAGCATATCAGTCTAACGACCTTATAACTGCTATGAAGAATGACAGCAATATGGCTATAACCTCTTTAAAAGCTGATGGCGGTGCGGCTCAAAACGGCTTTTTAATGCAGTTTCAGGCCGATATTTCAGCAGTTTCGATAATCCGCCCCGAATGTCCAGAGGCCACTGCTTTAGGTGCCGCTTATCTTGCAGGACTTGCCGTTGGCTTTTGGAAAGATAAACAGGAAATTTCAAATTTAAATACTAAAACCCAAGAATATTACCCATCAATTTCAACTAAAGAGCGCACTTCCCTTTTAAACGGTTGGCAAAAAGCCGTTAACAAAACCTTTTCTGAGGAGTGATTTTATGCCTTTTGAAATAAAGGAGCTTCAGGTTCAAAGCACCGATAATATCCATACCCTTATGGGAAAAATTTATATTCCCGATGGCGAGATTAAGGGCCTTTTCCATATTATCCACGGTATGACCGAGCATATGGATAGGTATGATAATTTTATGGCATATATAGCCGAAAACGGTTATGTTTGCTTTGGATATGATAATTTGGGGCACGGCAAAACCGCCAAGGATGACTCGGAGCTTGGCTTTTTCGCACATAAAGACGGTTGGAAATATCTCGTTCGAGATGTTTTTGCCTTTGAAAATGCAGTCAAAGCAATATTTCCCGATAAAAAGCTTTATCTTTTCGGTCATTCCATGGGCTCATTTATTGCAAGGCTTGCTGCTGAAAGCTTTGGAGAAATTTACGAAAAGGTTATTTTTTGCGGAACTGCCGGCAAAAATCCTCTAGCCGCCGCAGGACTTTTACTGACAAATCTTTTAAAACTAAAAGGCGAAAAGCATATTTCAAATACTGTTCAAAATATGGCATTTGGAAGCTATAACAAAGGTTTTGAAGGCATTTCCAATTATGATTGGCTATCTACCGACCAACAGGTTATTGAAAAATATTCAGCCGATAAATATTGCACCTTTAAGTTTTCAGTATCTGCAATGCACGACCTGATAAAGCTTATTGATTTATGCAATAAAAAAGACTGGTTTCGTGATATCAGAAAGGATTTGCCGATACTTTTAATCGCAGGAAATAATGACCCTGTTGGAAATTACGGCAAGGGTGTTAAAGAGGTTTATAACAAGCTGATTTCAAGGGGCGCAGATGCCGAAATCAAGCTTTATGAGGGCTTCCGCCACGAGATACATAACGATTACTGCTTTGAAGAAGTTATGACCGATATTTTGAATTTTATAAGCTAAAAAGCCGACAAAAGTCGGCTTTTTTTATTTGTATAAGTCTTTTTCTATAAGCAAAAGTCTATTATATTTTGCAACCCTTTCGCTACGTGCAGGAGCTCCTGTTTTTATTTGCCCAGAGTTTACTGCAACCGCCAAATCAGCGATAAAAGTATCCTCAGTTTCGCCCGAGCGATGAGAAATAACCGTTTTATATCCGTTTTTATGAGCCAACGCTATAACATCAAGGGTTTCAGATAAAGAGCCTATTTGATTAGGTTTTATAAGAATGGCGTTTGCCGATTTTTCAGCTATTCCCTTTTTAAGACGGGCTGTGTTGGTAACAAACAAATCATCGCCAACCAACTGAACCTCTCTTCCTAGTCGTGATGTTAAGGCTTGCCAACCATTCCAATCATCCTCGGCAACTCCATCCTCAATCGATACAATCGGATACTTATCCAATAACTCCTCATAATAAGAAATAAGCTCATCGGCGGTTTTCTTAACCTTTCTTTTTGGCAAGAAATACGCTCCATCCTTATACCATTCACTTGAGGCTATATCAAGGGCAATTTTTATTTCATCGGTGGAATAACCTGCTTTATTGATTGCTTCAACAATAATCTCAATTGCCTCTTCATCAGAGTTTAGATT
Source organism: Clostridiaceae bacterium (assembly GCA_904502215.1). GTDB lineage: Bacteria > Bacillota > Clostridia > Oscillospirales > Acutalibacteraceae > UBA737. Next base: position 5,128 of record CAJGDQ010000038.1, on the reverse strand, counting down.
TGGTGCAAATCCACCCTCATCGCCAACTCCTGTGCTCATTCCCTTTTCCTTTAAAATTTTACCCAAGGTATGATAGATTTCACTGCATTTGCGAAGTCCCTCTCTAAATGAAGAGGATTTACTTGGAATAATCATAAACTCCTGAATATCAATATTGTTTGTAGCGTGGGCACCGCCATTTAAAATATTCATCATAGGCCTTGGCATTTCTTTGCCAACAATACCGCCGAGATATCTATAAAGCGGAATTTTCAGGGATTTGGCATTAGCCTTTGCAACGGCTAAGGAAACGGCTAAAATAGCATTTGCTCCAAGCCTCGATTTATTTGGAGTTCCATCGAGTTTTATAAGCAGATTATCAACTGCTCTTTGTTCGGAACAAGATAGTCTTAAAAGCTCCCTTGCAATTTCTCCATTAACACTTTCAACAGCCTCTTTAACTCCTTTTCCTAAATAACGGTTTTTATCTCCATCTCTTTTTTCATAAGCCTCAAACTCACCTGTTGAAGCGCCCGATGGAGCAAAAGCCAAGCCTTGGCTTTTATCCGACAATGTAACCCTTACTGCTACCGTTGGATTGCTTCTTGAATCCAAAACCTCAAAACCTTCAACTGAAATAATTTTTTCCATAAATCAACTCTCCTTTAAGGATATTATTTCCCAATTTTTTTAAAATTTTCTATTTGATTTCTTTAGAATTTATGTTATAATCTATTATGTATATTTATATATAAAGGACTCAAATTATGGAAAGCAAAGAAATTAAACAAAATTCAAATATAATTTGCGGAAGAAACCCCGTTTTAGAGGCTGTTCGCTCGGGCAGAGAAATTGACAGACTACTCGTTGCTCACGGTGTAAACGGCGGCTCGGTTACTGCAATTATTGCAAAATGCAAGCAAAAAGGCATTCTAATAAAAGAGGTTAGTCCTCAAAAGCTAGATTATTATTGCGGCGGTGCTAACCATCAGGGCGTTGCGGTTTTTTATGCCGCTGAGGAATACTCAACCCCTGAAGAGATATTGGCTCTTTCAAAGGAAAGAAATGAAAAGCCCTTTATAATCGTTTGTGATGAAATCGAAGACCCTCATAACTTAGGCGCTATAATCCGCACCGCCGAAGCTTGTGCTGTTCACGGAATTATAATTCCAAAAAGAAGAAGCGCATCTTTAAATGCAACAGTTGCAAAATCAGCAAGCGGAGCCCTCGAATATATGAAGGTAGCGAGAGTTACAAATATCCCCAATACCATTGATTATCTCAAAGAACAGGGTGTTTGGGTGTTTGGTGCCGATATGGATGGCGAGGATTACGAGGCTGTTGATTATGACCTTCCCTGTGCTTTGGTTATCGGTAACGAAGGCAAAGGAATAGGAAATTTAACCGCTAAAAAATGTGATAGAATTATAAGCCTTCCGATGCAGGGCAAAATAAATTCACTCAATGCCTCGGTTGCCGCAGGCGTTCTTATGTATGAAGTAGTTCGAAAAAGGAGAACAAAATGAAAATCTTTTCAAAAAAAGATGATAATTCCTTCTTCTCATTTGAAGAGGAAAACAATAATCAAGAACATATAACCGCACCCCATGTTTTAACTCCCGAAGAGGTGCTTAAAACCGAGGATAAGATTAAAATCACGCCCAACAGCAGTTCGGGTGCTCTTGATGCTCTCAAAAAGCGCTTGGCCCAAGCAGCTAATGACTATAGTTCAGAAGAAGTAGTAAAAGAATCTAAAAAGGAAGAACCTAAACCCGAAATCAAAGAAGAAATTAAAGAAGAACCTAAAAAAAGTCTTCTTGATAAATGTCTTCCCTATATTATTGATGAAAATGGCGAGGATGCTTCGGTTAGCGCTGAGCCGTTATACAAGCTTGAGAGTGTTGCCGAAATCTTAAAAAACAACAGCGAAAAAACTCTTGAAAGACTATCGCAAAAATATGAAATCGAATTTGATGATTTAGGCTATTCTCCTGAACCTATTCCAGAAAAGAAAGAAGAAAAAATCCAAGAGCCGATAGTTGAAAATAAGGTTGAATTTGTTCAATCAAATGTTCCCTTCGTTATTTCGGATATCGATGCTCCCTCTTATTTAGAACCCAAGCCTCAAGCCGAAGATATGAGCAATACTGCCACTATAACCTTCACCCCCATAAGCAGTAACAGCGGCGAGGCACAAGGGATATCGGTTTCAACTAACACCCGCTCTATAGACCTGACAGGCGAATTTACAGGTATCCCAAATCTCACCTCAAATGAGGTTGAGGAAGAAGTGCACCTCGAAAAAAATGAGTTTGAGGATTTTGTTCCAAAAGAAGAATTTAAGAGCCTTAACGATAGTCATAAGTTCTTAAGAAAACTTTCAATAATCAAAAGAAGGGCATTTATATCTATGTCCCTTTCGATTATTTTCTCCCTCGTTCTTTTGTTTATGAAGCTGCCCTTTATGACTGGGGTTTTACTCGCCCATACCGTTGGCGGAATGATTGTTTGTTCCAGTTTTTCAGGACTTATTGTTTTATCAAACATAGATATGTTTAAAGGGCTTGCAAAGATATTCCAAAAGGAATCAACGGCTGATGTTTCGGCCTCTTTAGCATCAATTTTCACTACTGCCTATGCGGTTTTCGGCATTTTAAGCGAAAGCTTATTCCTTGATATGCTCTTGTTATTAGCAATTATCTTAACCTTTAGAGCGATAGGTAATTTCCTTAAGGCTTCCCATAATCTTACCAGCTTCAAGGGAATTTGCCAAAACAATGAGAAAAACGCAGTCAAGCTTATAAGCGACCCCTCTATTACCTTCTCTATGTCTAAAAACTCTATTGAGGGCGATGTTTTAATTGCGGCACCCCAAAAAGCAAACCATATTGAAGATTTTATGAAATATTCTTCTTTCGGTTCTTTCCTGAACGGAAAGCTCCCTCTTATAACTGCTATTTCACTTTTATTATCGGCTATCAGCGCATTTGCTTGCACAATGTATTTTGAAGGTGCGGTTTATGGCGTTTATGCCGCCGCAGCAACTCAGTGTTTTTGCGCTCTTCCAACTATTTTCCTTATTGACTCTCTTCCTTTATATAGAGCCTCAAAGAAGCTTAAAAGGGTTGGAGCGGTTATATTTGGAAAGGCCGCTGCCGAACAGCTGGAGGCTGCCAATGCAGTTGTTTTAAGTTCTGAAGATATTTTCCCTGCAGGCACAGTTACCCTCCATCAAATGAAGGTGCTATCCGAAAACGATTTACAGGACACCCTGATTCGTGCCGCATCCCTTACCGACTCATTAAATAGCACTCTAGCCCCCATATTTAAGCAAATTGCAGGAAGCGGAAACATAACCTCTCTTCCCGATTCGGATACTGTTAAATATGAGGATAGAATGGGAATTTCGGGTTGGGTTGATAACCGACTTCTCTTTATTGGAAACCGAACTCTTATGGAGGCGCACGGAATTGATGTTCCTTCGGTTGAGGTTGATAGAAAAATTTTACGTCAGGGTTATTTCCCGATATATGTTGCAACAAGAGAAAAAGCCTGTGCTTTGCTTGTTGTTCAGTATAACGTAAGCTCGGATGTTGCAAAGCAGCTTAGAAGACTTACCTTCTCAGGTGTTACACTTCTTATAAACAACTGCGACCCAAATCTTACCGAGGAAATGATTTGCGATTATTTAGGACTTTATGATGACTCGGTTAAGGTTATGTCAGCAGCAGGAAGCCATATATTTAAATCAACCTGTATGAAGGCAAATTCCGTCTCTTCCCCTGCCGCTTTCAAAAATAATCCCTTATCGCTTCCAACCCTTTTAAACTGCTCAGCAAGAATTAAAACCTCTAATATAATACTTGCAGTTTGCTTTGTTATTTGTTCGGCTTTGGGAGCTGTTATGTTTGCCTATACATCATTCGGCGCTTCAAACTCGCTTATTACTGACACAACCTTGCTAATCTACACCTTAATCAGCACTGCCGTGTCTTACATAGCATATTTCATTAAAAGACCTTAGGAGGAATAAAAATGAATTCAAAACCTAAATTTTATATCACAACTGCAATAGCCTATGCTTCAAGCAAGCCACATATCGGTAACGCTTATGATATTGTTCTTGCCGATATGATAGCAAGATACAAAAAGCAAATGGGCTTTGATGTTTATCTTATGACCGGCTCTGATGAACACGGCCAAAAGATTGAGGAAAAAGCAAAAGCCGAGGGCATTGCTCCTAAGGAATATGTTGATAGAGCAGCCTCTATCATCAAAGGCGTTTGGGATAGCCTAAACACCAGCTATGATAAGTTTATTAGAACAACCGATGATTATCACGAGGCCACCGTTCAAAAGATTTTTAAAAAGCTTTATGAACAAGGCGATATTTATAAAAGCACCTATGAGGGTAAATACTGCGTTCCCTGCGAGTCTTTTTATACCGAATCCCAATTGATAGACGGCAAATGTCCCGATTGCGGAAGAGATGTTATCGACTCCAAGGAAGAAGCATACTTCTTAAAGCTTAGCAAATATCAGGATAAACTTTTGGAATATTTCGAGCAAAATCCTGATTTCATTCAGCCTGAATCAAGAAAGAATGAAATGATTAACAACTTCTTAAAGCCCGGTCTTCAGGACCTTTGTGTTTCCCGTTCCTCTTTCAAATGGGGAGTTCCAGTAAGCTTTGATGATAAGCACGTTATCTATGTTTGGATAGATGCGCTTTCAAACTATATAACAGGTATCGGCTATGATACCGAAAACAACTCCGAGCTTTATAACAAGCTTTGGCCTGCCGACCTTCATGTTATCGGCAAGGATATAGTTCGTTTCCATACTATTTATTGGCCAATAATCCTTATGGCTTTGGGTCTTCCTTTACCCAAGCAGGTTTTGGGTCATCCCTGGGTGCTTGTTGGCGAAGATAAAATGAGCAAATCAAAGGGTAATGTTGTTTATGCCGATGAGCTTGCGAAGCGCTTCTCTATTGATGCTGTTCGCTATTATTTGCTTTCCGAAATTCCCTTTGCTCAGGATGGAACCTTTACCTACGAAAGCTTTATAACCAAATTTAATGCCGACCTTGCTAATACTCTAGGCAACCTCGTTAACCGCACAGTTGCTATGACCAATAAGTATTTTG
>CAJGDQ010000037.1 GCA_904502215.1 Clostridiaceae bacterium | reverse complement strand
CGCCGCCTGTCATAATAAGCGACAAGGCAGAAACAGCATCAAAGCCTTCCATAAGGAATGAAAATACAAACACAGTGCCAATAAATACAACCGGTATATGCCAGCTGATAACACGGCGAACAAGCAAATAAATGCCGCCTAAAAGCAAAGCCAATGCGCAGGTTTCACCGATTGCACCGCCATGGTTACCGATAAACAATTCCCAAAGGGATGGCAACTTCTCAGCCGCCAAGGGAGTTGCGCTTGCAACCGAATCAACAGGGAAAGCAGGAGTTGCGATTGAGCTGAAGGCTACAAGCATAAAAACTCTTGCGGTGATAGCGGGATTAACCAAGTTTTGACCGATTCCGCCAAACAAGCATTTAACAACAACTATCGCAAACAAAGAGCCTATAACACATTGCCAAAGGGGAATATTAGCCGGCAAGTTAAGAGCCAACAACAAGCCTGTAACAACTGCCGATAAATCGCTGATGGTTTGCTCTTTTTTAATAATCAAATTAAAAAGTGCTTCAAATGCCACCGAAGAGGCAACGCAAATGGCTACAACCAGCAAAGCTCGAAGTCCGAATATCAATGTTCCTGCAACAGTTGCGGGAAGGAGTGCAATTAAAACATCGCCCATAATTCCGGCGGTTGATTTACCGCTATGGATATGGGGAGAAATCATAACCTTAGTTAATGAACTCATTATTTTGCAGCCTCCTTTTTAGCTTCTTCTATAACAAATTGTTTTGCAAGCTTATTAAGTTGAACTAATGGTCGGTTAGCGGGGCATACATAACTGCAGCAACCGCATTCCATACAAGAGCGAACTGATAACTCATTTAACATCTCGGCATCCCTATTCTCATAAGCCACAGCAATACTTACGGGAGCCAAGCCGAAAGGACAGGTGTTAACACAACCGCCGCAACGAATACAAGCTGTTGTTTTAGGAAGCTTTGCTTCCTTTTCGGTTAAAGCCAAAACTGCATTAGTATTCTTAATAACGGGAGCGCTTGCGCTTTCAACGGTAATTCCCATCATAGGACCGCCATAGATAATCTTGGAGGGCGACTGGGTAAGACCGCCGCAGCAATTAAACAAATCCTCAAGCGAAGCGCCGATAGGTGCGATAACATTTTGAGGATTCTTAACAGCGCCGCCATCAACCGTTACGCATTTTTCAACCAAAGGCATACCTGTTTTAAGATAAGCTCCAATGGTTGCAACTGTTGTGCAGTTAAGAACAATACATCCAACATCAATAGGAAGCTTATCCGATGCGATTTTGCGGCCGGTTGTATGATAAACCAAAACCTTTTCACCGCCTTGGGGATAAACATCAGGAAGTCTTTGAACCTTAACATTAAATTCTTCAATAGAAGCCGCCATTTTTTGCATAGCATTAAAGGAAGCTCTATTTTTATTCTCAATACCAATGATAACATTCTTAACTCCAAGATGGCGGTTAAGCGCCTTCAGAGCTATAATCATATCATCGGCACGATTTAGCATTGTTGCGGTATCGCTTGTAACATAGGGCTCACATTCAGCGCCATTGATAATCAAATAGTCAATACGCTCTTTCTCAACATCAAGCTTAACATAGGTTGGAAAGCCTGCTCCGCCAAGACCAACTATACCGGCATTCTTTACAGCCTCAACCAATTCCTTTTGATTGGTTACGGTTGGAGGTGCGATAGACTCGTCAATCGCCATCTCGCCGTCTGATTCAATAACAACCGCAGTTGTTGTTGCGCCGTTATACATAAGGTAATCACTTAATTTTGTTACCTTTCCCGAAACGCTCGAATAAACAGGAGAGGAAATATAACCATCTGCCTCGGCAATCTTGGTTCCAACCTTAACAATATCACCCGCTTTAACAACAGGGATAGCAGGTTTTCCAATATGCATAGCCATCGGAATGGTTACGGTTTTTGGAATATCCATACGAAAAGCACCTTTATCCTTAGTGCCTTTTCTATGAGGTGTTTGTATTCCACGAAGATAAGAAGTCATAATTACATAAACCTTTCTTCAAATATTACTATATATTATAGGTGCATAATAACACATATTAATTTTAATTTAAAACCCACTCATTGTCAAGTCAATTTAGCTTATATCAACCGTGTAATTTGTGGCACTAAAATTGCCAATTTTAAAAAAATCATTTTCCTTTTCTTTATTTATATGTTATAATGGATTAGATTGAGCGAAACAATTCTGTTTCGCCACAAAATCTTTGATTTTGCGACAATTTTTTTAGTAAAAATTTGTCCTATCCCATTGCAATGAGTGTTGTGCAAAATTAAATATTAAAATTCAATTTTGACGAAGCCACTTGTAAAGTGGCTTGTCGGAACGCTTTTAAGCGTTTCGACCAACTATAATCATTATAACGTTTTTAGAGGTGAAGAAAATGATATATACACCCCAAACCAAGAAGGCTTTAAAGCTTTGCTTTAAGGCACACAAAAGACAGGTTGATAAAAGCGGTATTCCTTATGTCTTTCATCCCTTTCATTTGGCCGAACAAATGGAAACCGAGGAAACCACAACTGTTGCCCTTCTTCACGATTTGGTTGAGGACACCAGATACACAATAAAATACTTAACCAAAAAAGGTTTCCCCGAAACCGTTACCGACGCCATCAAGCTTTTAACCCACGAAAAAGGCGTTGACTATATGGACTATGTTAAAAAAATCAAAAGCAACCCCATTGCAAGAGCCGTTAAAATAGCCGACTTAAAGCACAACTCCGATTTAACAAGACTCGATGAAATAACCCCAAAAGCACTCAAAAGAAGAGAAAAATATCTTGAAGCTTTAGAACTTTTAAAATAAAAACCTGAGCCGAAGCTCAGGTTTTTCTATTTACAGTTTCCTTTGCAGTTTTTCGAATAAGGGCAACCGATACACTTTTGCCCTTTCTTTTTCGCTTTATAAATATAAAATGAAACTGCACCTATTATCAATACCAAAACTGATATAATTATTATGTTTTCTATCATTTCTTTTCCGCCAACACCCGCAAATAGCAAACTACCGCAACCATTATCAAAACGGCCGCTCCGCCCGATATCGCTGCAACAACATTAAATTTTTCGGAAGCTAACGCAAGTGTTCCTATTGTATAAACCAAATAGCCTGCTGTAAATCCCATTCCAAGCTGAAGCGATAATCCGCCCCAAAGCCATTTTGCGCTCTTCATTTCAGCATTCATAGCGCCTATCGCCGCAAAGCAAGGCGGTGTGAACAAATTGAATACGAGATAAGCCAGTGCAGCTGCTTTTGTTAGGCCCATAACAGCCGAAACCTCGTTGGCTCCGCCCATTAATGCCAACTCATCCATATCAATAAAATTAGTTATCGAAAAGCAAACCGCCAAAGTTCCAACAACATTTTCCTTTGCTATAAATCCTGTAACAGCGGCTGCCGCCAACTGCCAAGAAACAATGCCGACAACAGGAAATAAAATATATGCAAAGGGCTTGGCAATCGTTGCCAAGATAGAACTATCAGCCGAACTCGCAACCGCAAAGCTCCAATCAAACGTTTGCATAATTTGAACTGCAGTATTGCAGAGCAAAATAATGGTTGCCGCTTTAACTATGTATTCCCAACCTCTGCTGCACATCGACTTAATTGCAGACCAAAGGGACGGAAGCTTATATTCGGGAAGCTCAATTATGAAATAAGATTTCTTTTTTCTATTTCCTGTTATTGCGTTAATAAGCAAAGCTCCTACGAAAATCAGGAATATCCCTGCAAGATACATCGCAGTGCTAACCCAACCCGATTTATTGAAGAAAACTCCTGCAAAAAGGGCGATAACAGGTATTTTTGCTCCGCAAGGCATAAAGGGAGCAAGCATTGCCGTTGCTCTTCTTTCGTTTTCATTACGTATAGTTCGGCTGGCCATAACTCCCGGAACGGCACAGCCAACAGTTATAACAAAGGGTATAACCGATTTGCCCGAAAGCCCAACCTTTTTAAAAATCGGGTCTAGCACTACTGCCACTCGGGACATATATCCGCAGTCCTCCAGAATTGCTATGAGGAAATACATAACCATAACAAGCGGCAAAAAGCCTACAACCGCAATAACTCCGCCTATAACTCCATCAACCAAAATTGCCGAAAGGAAGGGCGAAGCTCCCGAGAGCAAGTTTGCTATAAACCCTTGAAAAAGCTCAAGATAATAAACCAAAGTGTCAGCCAATAAAGGACCTACTATACCTTGAGAAATTTGGAAAACCAAAAACATAACAAGTGCAAAAATCGGAATACCGAGCCACTTATTAGTAAGCAGTAAATCTATTTTATCGCCTATGCTTTTTTGAGCCTCAACGGTTTTTCTGGTTTCAACCGCCTCTACTATGTTTTTAACAAATTCAAATCTTTTGCGGTCGAACTCATTGGCCATCTCAATATTAGCAAGGTCGGTTTCTTCTCTATAAGGTGCGGTTTGATTTTTTCCCTGCGCATTAACCGCAGCATCAATGAGTGATTTTAGTCCTTTTTTTGAGGTTGAAATTGTGCTGATAACAGCACAGCCCAGTTTTTCTGATAACAAGGCTATATCTATTTCGGTTTCATTTTTCTCATTTATATCACTCTTATTAAGAGCAACAACAACTGGTATCCCCAACTCCAAAAGCTGAGTTGTGAAAAAAAGGCTTCGGCTAAGGTTGGTTGCATCAACAATATTTATTATAACATCGGGTTTTTCTCCCTTAATATAATCGCTTGCGATACTTTCCTCACTCGTAAAAGGCGACATAGAATAAGCCCCCGGCAAATCAACGGCGGTTATAGTTTCTTTTTTATTAAAAAATTTCTTTACGGGCCTTTCTTTCTTTTCAACCGTAACGCCTGCCCAGTTGCCAACCCTTTCATTAGCTCCGGTTAATGCATTAAACATTGTTGTTTTGCCCGAATTCGGATTGCCCGTTAACGCAATTTTCATTTTTACCTCCAAAACCTCAAACTAAAATTTGCTCTGCTAATTTGTTATCTATGCTATATTTAATGTTTTTAATGGAAACGATTAAATTTTTTCCGATATGGGATATAACGGTTATTTTTTCACCGCTATAACAACCAAGCGAAAAAAGGAATGCATTTAGCTCCTCGTCCTCGGTTTCTATTTTGTTAATAGTATATTCTTTTCCCTCTAATGCTTCTTTTAAGGTCATTTTAACCACTTTCTTCCAAATTTCTATTTGTAGTTAGCAAAGGCTAACTTGATGGCTTTAAAAACAGTTAGCCTTTGCTAACTGTTGCTTATTATACCCTTTTCTTTTTAATTTGTCAATATTTTTTTGGAAAAATTTATATAAAAAACCGCTCTTTCGAGCGGTTTTGGTTTTACTTATAACTCGGGTCTTTGCGTTTTAAGTCTTCAAAACTATCAATTTCAACTATATCATCGAAGGTGCATTCTCTAACCTCAACATGATAGTTCTGAATGCAATATTCAACCGGAACCTGATCCCAATATCTTTCCTTTCCGCCCGGCATTTCATATACCTTTTTAATATCCTCCTCGAGCTTTGCGCCTGCCTCTTCGTTCCAATAAGAAATGCCATACATTTGATGGATATTATTGCCGCCTATCTTAACCTTGGTTATAACCTTATTTTTGGTTTCGAAGCACCAGTCATCAGTATAATCGGTTGGAACGCCAAGATAATTTGAAACATACTGATATTTAGAAATAAGGTCGGGATTTGAAAGCACCAAATCAGCCTCTAAAACATAAGCATTTCTCATAAGATGGCGGGCAAGCATTGCCGAAGAAATATTGTTTGCTATATTATAATAAGGATTCTCTATAAACTTTATGTTAGGATATTTATAAAGCAATTGGTCAAACTGCTCGCCAAGATAACCTCGAACAATATATATTTCCTCAATACCCGCCGCAACAACTGCGTCAAGCAAGGTATCAATCATTCTAACGCCATTAACCCTAACCAGTGGCTTCGGGGTGTTAAGAGTTATGGGAACCAATCGAGAACCAAAACCTGCCGCAATAAATATTGCTCTTTTAACCCTATAAGGTTCAAGTGCTTCATAACCCTTTTCGGTTACTAAGCCATTCTCTATTAAACCGTTATTAACAAGCTCAGCAATAACCTTATTAACTGTTCCTGCTGACATTTTGCAGGCTTCAGCTATTTCTCTTTGAGATTTTTTATCCTTAGATTTTTCAATAAAAACCAAAACTTCAAATTGTTTTTTAGTGAGTTTCATTTTATCGTTTCCTTTGTATTTATTTGAACGAAATTTTTGCCTTTTTTGCCTTTATTCGCTCATTTATTCATATTATAATATCGAATTTGAGCAAAGTCAATGATTTTTTAGTTGATTTTTTAGAATTTTATGTTATAATATTTGTAGTTTGTTGAAAAGAGGAGATTTTATGGAAAAACTTAAATATGGCTATAATAAAGCCGAATACAAAAAGTTTAACGCTCACGCCTGGCGTTATCTTTTGCTTTTTTCACTTCTTTATTGCGCACATTACTGCACAAGATTGAACATCGGAAACGCCCAGGTTGCAATGACCGAATTTACCAGCGAGGATATCGGAATATTATCAAGCTCTCTGTTTTGGTGTTACGGCATAGGCCATCTTATAAACGGCCGTTTGGGCGAGATTTTAGGACTTAGAAAATTCATTGTTCTTTCGGTTATTTTATCGGTTGCTGCTAATATAGTTATGGGCTTCCAAAGCTCCATTCTTATTATGGCGATTGTTTGGGGAATTAACGGTTTCTTCCAGTCTATGGCTTGGTCGCCAGGTGTTAGTTCGCTTAACTTTTGGTGGCCTAGCGATAAAAGAGGCTTTGCAACAGGCTTTGCCAATGCCTTTTCGGGATTTGGACAGGTTGCAGCGACCTTAATGGTTGCCCTTTCCTTTGCAGTTCTTCCTAACCTCGGTTGGCGTTCTGCCTTCTTCCTTCCCGGAATTTTGCCAATTATATTGCTTTTAATTTTCGTTTTCTTTGCAAAGCCAAGTCCCAAAGCAATTGGACTTAAGGAATTTAATGAAGAAGACGAAGAAAAGGCAAAGGCCGAAGAAGAAATGAAAACTATCGTTAAGGAAAAAGGCATCCTTTATCCTTATTTCTATCTTATTAAAAACCCTGCCTTTATAGTTAGTATGTTTGTTGTTTTCGGCTCAGGTGTTGCAAGATATGGTCTTGTTACCTGGATACCAAAATATCTTAACGAGGTTGCAAAGTTAGGTCCTGTTGTTAGCCTTTTAACCTCAACAATACTACCTATCGGTATGGGAATCGGCACCCTTATCGTTCCGGCCCTCACCGATAAATTCTGCCCCAACAACCGTTTTCTTGCCGGTGTTGTTAGCGGAATAGGCGCAACCCTTTGCATTTTAGGTTTTGTTTTATTGAAGCCTGTTGGCATTCAGTTTTATATAATGATGGTGCTTCTTTTCTTCGCCGGCTTCTTTATCTATGCTATAAATGGTCTTGTATGGGTCTTTTCAGCCGATGTTGGAGGCCGTGTTTTCGCAAGCACCGCTTCGGGTATTCTTGATTTTGCCGCTTATATGGGCGCTGCCATTCAAGCCTCGGTTTATGGATTTATTCTCACAAACGGCAGTTGGAACATAGTTTTCCTTTCAATTGCAGCCTTTTGCCTTATCATTGCCGTTATGAGTTATTTCAGTTCTCGAAAGAAAAAAGCTTAAAAATCAAAACCGCTCGAAAGAGCGGTTTTTCTTTAGTCCTCTTGCTCGAGGATGTTATCGAGCACATGGGCATAAAGCCCCTTGAACTCGGCTCTTGCTTTTTCAAGAGCCTCGGGTGAGATTTGGCCTCGCTTTAAGGCCTCTCGAATTTTCTTGGCCTTTTTCTCAAGCTTTGAAAACTCTCGGTTGATGTTACCTATCGCCATTGAGGCGGTAGGGTCTGAATAATAACCCATAATTTTTCCTCCTATATTCTGTTTTGATACAGGAAGGCAAACAAAAAAGCCTATCCTGCAAATGGGCGGAATTATCCCAATGATAACTCCAATCCATTTTGCAAAATAAGCCGTTAAATTTTTGTTTTGCTAATCATAGCATATTAAATCCCTTTTGTCAAGAGGGATTTATTTTTTGTTTTG
>CAJGDQ010000036.1 GCA_904502215.1 Clostridiaceae bacterium | reverse complement strand
GGTTGGAAGTCCTAGAGGTCCAACGCAGTTAACAATACTATCCCCAATATTTTTTAGGGCTAATTTCTTTGTTGAAAACCCTACAGCCTGAAAAATAATTGTAACCGTTCCCTTTTCTCTATCAAAATCAGCAACAGTTAGAGGTATTCTTTCGCCCTCTTCATCAATTCGAATAATAACGAACTGACCGGGTTCTACCTTTTTAGCAATAAAGGGAGCTTCAATTACCATAGCTGTTACCGAGCTATTTAAAACCCTTTTATCTAAAATCTTAAACATTCAAAAATCTCCTCAAATCAAAGCCTTCAGCTCATCAACCTTATTGGTTTTCTCCCAAGGGAGCTCTATATCGGTTCTTCCCATATGACCATATGCTGCAGTTTGGCGGTAAATGGGGTTTCTAAGATTCAAAGTATCAATTATGGCTGCGGGGCGAAGGTCGAATACCTTATTAACCATCTCAGCCAACTTTTCGTTTGAAACCTTACCTGTGCCGAAAGTATCTATCATAACCGAAACAGGCTTTGCAACACCAATAGCATAAGCTAACTGAATTTCGCATTTATCGGCGAGGTCTGCCGCAACAATATTCTTTGCAACATAGCGAGCAGCATAAGCTGCACTGCGGTCAACCTTTGTTGAGTCTTTTCCAGAGAAAGCACCGCCGCCATGACGGGCATAACCGCCATATGTATCAACAATAATCTTTCTTCCTGTAAGTCCTGTGTCTCCCTGAGGACCGCCAACAACAAATCTTCCTGTTGGGTTGATATAAACCTTGGTATTCTCATCAAAAAGCTTAGCAGGAATAATTGGCTTTATAACCAATTCGAGAATATCTTTTCTTAAAATTTCAAGGTCAATATCCGCACTGTGCTGACTTGAAACAACAACAGCATCAACCCTTGAGGGTTTGCCATCAAGGTATTCAACAGTTACCTGAGTTTTGCCATCGGGTTTTAAATAAGAAAGCTTGCCCGATTTTCTAATCTCAGTAAGTCTCATTGCCATCTTATGAGAAAGCGAAATAGCAAGAGGCATTAACTCCTCGGTTTCATTGCAAGCAAAACCGAACATCATACCCTGGTCGCCTGCTCCATGAAGATTGTATTTATCCTCATTGCCATCCTTAAACTCAAGAGAGTTATCAACACCGAGAGCTATATCAGGAGATTGTTTATCAAGCAAAACAGTTACATTACAGGTATTGCCGTTAAAACCATCCTCATCATTATCATAGCCTATCTCGCAAATGGTTTTGCGAACAATCTCGGGAATATCAACCTTTGCATTGGTTGTTATCTCTCCCATAACATTAACAGTGCCTGTAGTGCAAAATGTTTCGCAAGCAACCCTTGAATTTTTATCCTGAGCGAGCATTGCATCAAGAACTGCATCCGATATGCAATCGCAAACCTTATCGGGATGCCCCTCAGTTACTGATTCCGATGTAAAAAGTATCTTTGACATTTAACTTCCTCCAACAAAAAAACCGCTCGAAAGCGGTTTAATTTAAATTTAAACCTCATCTTTCGGAAATTTTCCGCCGAATTTAGCACCTTATTTAATAACAGGTTGCCGGGCTTCGCAGGGTCGGTCCCCTCCGCCACTCTTGATAAGGAAATATTCAGTTCTTACATATTTTATCATAAAAATAGTGTTTGTCAAGTTCCAAATTATTGTTTTTTCAAAATTGGCGAAATTCTTTTATAAACCGCAAAACAAACAAGAGCATCAACAAGTCCTTTAAAGAAATTGAAAGGCAAATTAAAAATCACCAATGCCTTAAACAAATTATTGGCGGCGGGAAGTAAAGCTTTATACATCCCGAGTATTGCTTCCATTGGCATTCCGTAAATCACAACATAAGCAGGATATACAACGAAATAGTTAGTAAATATACTAATAACTGCCATCAAAAAAGCCCCTAAAAGGGTGCCGATTAATGCACCGCTTCTAGTATGTATTCTTTTATAAACAAGACCTGCAACACCAACAAAAACGGCGCCTAAAATAAAATTCGAAAGTTCTCCAACTCCCATCGAAGAGGTTACAAATAAATGCAATAAGTTCTTCAATAAGCAAACCAAAATTCCATATAACGGACCATATGCAAATGAAGCAATAACCGCAGGAATTTCGGAAAAATCGAACTTAATAAAGCTTGGAATTATAAAAGGCATTGGAAATTCCAAAAGCATTAATACAAATCCCATTGCTCCTAAAATTGCCGATAAAGCAAACTTTCTGATAGTATATTTTTTCATAACACCCTCCAAAAAGAAAAACCCTGTCCATAACAAACAGGGCGAAAATAAGCTAAAACGCTATTTATCTTCTCGCATCCGGACTTTAACCGTCGGCTTTGGAATTTCACCAAATCAACCTATAAGGCTCGCGGGCTATACCGCCGGTGAGGAATTACACCTCGCCCCGAAGATTATACTAATATTTTATTCTTTCTTGAAAAAATTGTCAACCATTATTTAGTCATTTCTAAAAATTCTTCTTCAGAAATTATAGAAACCCCTAAATTTTGAGCCTTTTCAAGCTTGCTTCCTGCCTCTTCGCCGGCTAAAACATAGTCGGTTTTTTTAGAAACCGAGGAAGATGTTTTTCCGCCAAAGCTTTCAATAATTGCCGAGGCTTCGTTTCGGCTCATTGAGGGTAAGGTTCCGGTTAAAACAAAGGTTTTTCCCGAAAATCTTGTATCCTTAACCTCTTTTAAAGATTTCATATTAAGGCCTAATTCCTTAAGAGAAGAAATCATTTGTTTGGTTTCTTCCAATGAGAAAAATTCAAATGCTGATAAGGCTAAAATACTACCAAATCCATCTATCTTTTCAAAATCCTCTTTTGAGGCTGAAAGAATAGCATCGATATTCATAAAATTCTCGGATAACAATGCCGCCGCCTTAGCACCGATATGGCGAATGCCAAAAGCAAACAAAAGCTTTGCCAAATCATTTTGTTTTGAAGCCTCGATGGCGTTTTTAAGATTTTCAACAGTTTTTTCGCCTGTTCTCTCAAGCTTTCCGACTTTCTCATAATCAAGAGAATATAAATCAACTATATTCTTAACCAAATCGGCCTCAACCAACTGTTCTAAAACCGCGGGGCCCAGTCCCTCAATATCCATCGCATCTCTAGAGGTGAAATGAATTAAATGGCGAAGTAACTGAGCGGGACAATCGGCATTAGTGCAACGAATAACCGCCTCTCCCTCTTCTCTGAATACAGGAGAATTACAAGATGGACAGTGAGTTGGCATTTCAAAAACAGTTGAATTTTCAGCATGCTTAGAAACCGATAAAACCTCAGGGATAATATCACCGGCTTTTCTAACGATTATTGTGTCCCCAAGTCCTATTTGCTTTGAAGTGATAAAATCCTCGTTATGAAGAGTTGCACGGCTTACAGAGGTTCCTGCAAGCATTATAGGCTCAAATACGGCGGTAGGAGTGAGTGCTCCCGTTCTTCCAACATTAATTTCGATTTCTTTAAGCACCGTTTCCTTTTCCTCGGGCGGGTATTTAAAGGCAACAGCCCATTTAGGATATTTAGAGGTGCTTCCAAGTTCCTCTCTATATGCTAAATTATCCGATTTTATAACCGCTCCGTCAATATCAAAGGAGAGATTTCCTCTTGAATTTCCAATGCGTTCAATCTCCTCTATAACCTCATCAATGCTAAAGCATTTTTTATAGCTGGGAAGAGTGTTAAATCCCTGTTCTTTCAAGAAATCAAGGGTTTCAATATGGGAAGAAAATTCTTTTCCTATAATTCTTTGAATATTGAAAACAAAAATATCAAGCTCACGTTCTTTAGTGATTTTGGGATTTTTTTGCCTTAGAGAGCCTGCGGCAGCATTTCGGGGATTTTTAGCGGGAGCCTCGCCTAAAAGCTCCTGTTTTTCACGAAGCTTTATAAAACTCTCTCGAGGCATATAAACCTCGCCTCTAACCTCAAGGTCTCCCAAAAATCTTATAGCTTTGGGTATACTTTTAATTTGCAATAAATTTGCAGTAACATCTTCACCGGTAACACCATCGCCTCTGGTAGAGCCTCTGAAAAACAAGCCATCCTTATATTCAAGCGAAACTGAAAGACCGTCTATCTTCGGCTCAACCGAAAAGGCAGTTTTTGTTAAATCAATTTTAAAGGCAAACGTTCTTAATTCCTCAAAATTAAAAACATCTTGAAGACTTTCCATCTTAACCGAATGAGTTACGGGATTAAAAAGTCGGTTAGCCGCACCGCCAACATTTTGAGTTGGCGAATCCTCCTTTAAAAATTCAGGAAACTGAGCTTCTAAAATTTCAAGCTCTCTAAGCATAGCATCATATTCAAAATCCTCAATTTCGGGAGAATCTTCTATATAATACTTTCGGTTATGATATTTAAGAATTTCGCTTAGCTCTTTTATTTTGTTTTCAGCTTGTTTTATATCCATTTTTTCACCTACTATTCAACAATAGCTCCGTAATCATTAATAAGACCGCCCGTATTATCCTTTTCGCTTTCGATAACATTCGTAAAAGCATCGGGAGTTGCGCCAACAATAACAGTTTGAGCGGCAATCGCCGAGGTTTTAACATTAATCCCTCGATTAAAACCTGCAATAATTAGGCTTCCGCCTATATTTATATCAACATTTATGATATGCAAAACTTGATTTATCCCGGCACTTCGAAATTCGTGGGAAAAATCAACAAAGGCGGTAGTTGTTAACTGCATTTTAAACTTCACCTTAGGGCCAAAGCCTGCAGTATAAGTATTACCAAGGAAGGTTCCGATAGGAATTGAAACCTCAAAATATTCCTTTTCTTCTATTATCCTCGCAGTTTCGTTTGAAATACGGCTTTTTAAATTATTTATTTCATAAACATCAATTTCAAGACTCGAAACATATCCGTTATCATTAAGAGAAAGTCTTGCAATATCGCTATATGTAACATTATTTTCTTCAAGAATTTTAATAACTGCCTCGTTTGCAGAATTGAGCATTATTGTTTCGGCGACACTTACCGCAAACCGCATAATAACAGGTTGCATCTTAAAATAACAAACACTTAGCAAAACAGTAATGCAAAGTAAAATAGCAATTATTTTTATCTTTAAAGAATTTTTGCGCCGTTTTTGCATTTAAACCCTCACTTTTCGCAAATTTTATTATATTTTACGAAAAATGAGGTCAATGTGTTAAAAACTAATAATACCGATAATTTTCTTTATTTAACATTGAAACATCCAATTCTTAGTGGATATTACAAAAAATGTTGCAATTCTACTAAAAATATGATATTATAATTAAAGTTATGCGGATTAGCTATTTTTTTAAATTTGCTTTTCTATAATTTGATGGTGAACTACCGTAATATCTTGTGAAGGTTTTTGAAAAATAGTTTTGGTCATAAAAACCGCAAATATTTGAAATTTCCTTAAAGGACTTTCTTGTTTTAACTATAAGTCCTTCAGCCGCTTTAAGCCTTACCTCACAAAGATATTCCATTATTGAAATATCAAATTCCTTCTTGAAGCATTTTGTAAGAGTTGCTTTGCAGCAACCGAATTTTGCTGATAAAATGCTAAGAGTAATCTTATCCTGATAATTCTTGTTAATATACTCCTTAATAAGCTGAGGCAGTTTCTCATTATGAGTAAACAAGCGGTTTGTTCCCGTTAGATATTCCGCAAGCAAAACCATAATGTTTATATAGGAATCTATAAGTTTTTTATCAATTGCATTAACGGTTAAAGCTAATTCTTCGGCCTTTTGTTTATCCCCGATAATATTAGCGCCTTTGCTTGTTATATATTCAAGTGAAGCTTCGCAGTTATCTCTGAATTGACCCATCATTAAATATCCTGAAAGGGTTCCGTAATGATAGATTGGCGCAACGGCCTCATATAAACCACGGCGGCATTTATAAACATATACCTCCCCCGTTGCTTTAACCTTTTCAAAAGCTGCCGAGTCGTTTTTCAAGCAATCCCTTTGAACCTCGCTTTTCTCCTGCAAGCACTTGCAAAATGGTGAAGCTGTTGAAGGGCAACTATATATTTCGTTAAACTCAGTATCGTGTATCGAAATTCTAATACCCGATATTTTATAAAAATCTTTAAGTATTTCCCTAATCTCAACCGTTTGAGGCATAACTACACCTACCATAGTAAAATTTGATAAAATATCATTTTCTACTAATAATAATAATATTTTTTATAGAGTCCGTCAAGAAAAAAGTTTAAAATAAAAGAAAAAACTTTTAAAGGGGCTCTAAGAAATGAGGAAGGCAAACTCGGAACAAATTTCAAATGCTATTAATAATTTTAAACTTTGCGGCGAGGTCCGTGGCGCTATACCGTATGGCAACGGGCATATCAATGATACCTTTAAAATTATAACAGTTGATGAGGATGGAAACGAGCATCTTTATATCTTGCAATCTGTTAACAATAATGTTTTCAAAAAACCCGAACAGGTTTTAGCTAACATAGAAAGTGTTACCGAATATCTTAAGGGTGTTGTTGAAAGTCCCCGTGAGGTTTTAGTTCTTGCAAAAACCTTTTCCGACTTAACATACTATAAGGATAAAGACGGATATTTTTGGAGAATTTACGATTTCGTTACCGATTCAATTTGTCTTGACCGTGTTGAAAACACCGATGACTTCTATGAATGTGCATTAGCATTCGGTAAATTCCAAAAATATTTAACCGACTTCCCTGCTGATACTCTTTATGAAACCATCCCTGATTTTCATAACACTCCAAAAAGATATGAAAACTTCCTCAAGGCTGTTCAGGAAGATAAGATGGGACGAGCAGCTTCAGTTAAGGAAGAAATCGAATTTGTTAAAGCAAGAGCGGATTTTTATAGCGTTTTACTTGATAGCAATAAAGAAGGCAAGCTTCCTTTAAGAGTTAGCCATAATGACA
The DNA here is from genome assembly GCA_904502215.1 of Clostridiaceae bacterium. GTDB lineage: Bacteria > Bacillota > Clostridia > Oscillospirales > Acutalibacteraceae > UBA737. The sequence continues at coordinate 1,334 of CAJGDQ010000036.1, read as the reverse complement.
CAAAATCTAACAACGTTATGCTTGATAGCACAACCCGTAAAGCTCTTTGCGTTATCGACCTTGATACCATAATGCCCGGTTTCTCGGTAACTGATTTTGGCGATGCTATCCGTTTTGGCGCAAGCACTGCCGAAGAAGATGAAAAAGACCTTTCAAAGGTTAATATGGATATCAAAATGTTTGAAATCTATACCAAAGGCTTCCTTGATGGTTGCGATGGTCAATTGCCCGATAGCGAGATAATGCTCCTCCCCGAAGGTGCTAAAATGATGACCATTGAGTGCGGAATGCGTTTCCTTACCGACTATCTTGAAGGAGATACATATTTCAAAACTCATTATCCCGAGCATAATCTTGACCGTTGCCGCAACCAATTTAAATTGGTTGCCGATATGGAAAACAAATGGGACGAAATGAAGAAAATTGTTAAAGCATATTGCAAGGAGTGATAATATGTCTAAAGATATAACATTGGTTGTTATGGCAGCCGGTATGGGCAGCCGTTTCGGTGGCCTTAAACAAATGGAGCCTATCGGACCAAACGGAGAGGTTATTCTTGACTTCTCGGTTTTCGATGCGGCAAAAGCCGGTTTCACAAAGGTTGTTTTTGTTATTAAACATGCAATCGAAGCTGATTTTAAAGAAATGGTTGGCAAAAGAATTGCTAACAAAGTTAAGGTTGAATACGTTTTCCAGGAAATCGATGATTTACCCGAAGGATACAACTGCCCCGCTGACAGAGCAAAACCTTGGGGCACTGCCCATGCAATTCTTTGTTGCAAGGATGTTGTTAAAGAGCCTTTTGCTGTTGTTAATGCTGATGACTATTATGGCCGTTCCGCATTTGAAAAGATGGCAGATTTCTTAAAACAAGATACTGATGATTATTGTATGGTTGGTTTCCGCCTCGCTAATACTCTTAGCGAAAACGGATACGTTGCACGTGGTGTTTGCGAAACCGAAAACGGAAATCTTGCAACCGTTACCGAAAGAACCAAAATCAATTCCAATTGTGAATTTACTGAGGATGACGGAGCTACTTGGACTTCCCTTTCTCCCGAAACCGTTGTTTCGATGAACCTTTGGGGCTTCAAACCTGATTTATTCACTTATATTGAAGAAGGTTTTAAAAACTTCCTCGATAAAAATATCGATGTTCCCAAATCAGAATATTATCTTCCCAGTGTTGTTTCCGAGCTTATCGAAAAAGGCGAAAAGAATGTTAAACTTCTTGTTGCTGAAGATAAGTGGTATGGAGTTACTTATAAAGAGGATAAAGAAACCGTTGTTAATGCTATTGCTGATATGTTCAAAAGCGGTATGTATGACGGAAT
>CAJGDQ010000035.1 GCA_904502215.1 Clostridiaceae bacterium | reverse complement strand
TTTCGGCGCTAAGCAGGGCATTGATTTTCTTGCCTGCTCCTTCGTTTCTTGCAAACAGGACCTTATCGATGTTAAGGAATTTTTAAAGGAAAACAATATCGAGGGTATTGATATTATTGCAAAGATTGAAAACCGCTCGGGCGTTGATAACATTGAAGAAATTTGTGAGGAATGCGATGGCATTATGATAGCGAGAGGCGATATGGGTGTTGAAATACCCTATGAGGAGCTTCCTGCTATTCAAAAACAGCTTATAACTAAGTGCCGTTTGCTTGGCAAAAGAGCTATAACGGCAACCGAAATGCTTGAGTCTATGATTCAAAATCCAAGACCAACAAGAGCCGAAATTTCGGATGTTGCCAATGCAGTTTATGACGGAACGAGTGCCATAATGCTTTCGGGCGAAACTGCGGCAGGACTTTACCCTGTTGAATCGGTTAAGGCTATGAATAGAATAGCCCTTAACACCGAGCAAAACATACACTATTCAAAACGCTTTTTAAACCGTGAATTTAAAATTAAAAATACGGTTGATGCCATTTCTCATGCAACCTGCGGTATGGCTATTGATATAGATGCCAAGGCTATTGCGGTTTGCTCACTTTCGGGAATAACTGCGAGAATGGTTTCTCGTTTTCGCCCCCATGTTAGCATAGTTGGAATTACAACTGATGAAAGAAACTGGCGAAAGCTAGCTCTTTCTTGGGGTGTTGTTCCTGTTATGTGCGAGAATTATAATTCGATTGATGTTCTTTTCTTTACGGCTGAAAGACTAACCAAGGAAGCTTTAGGTCTTGAAAAGGGCGATAAGATTGTTATGACAGGCGGCGTTACCAACGGAAAATCGGGCAACACAAACCTGATTAAAGTTGAAACAATATAAAAAAGAAGGAATAATATTGAATAAATATAAAACCCTTTTATCCAATACCTTGCTGATATCTATTGGAACCTTCACCTCAAAGTTGTTGGTTTTCCTTATGGTGAGGTTTTATACGGGTTATCTCACCCCTGCCGATTACGGCACGGCTGACCTTTTAACCCAAACGGCAAACCTTTTGTTCCCGATAATTTCACTCGGGATAACAGAGGGTGTTTTCCGCTTTGCTATGGATTCGGGTGCAGATAGAAAAAGCATTTTCACAATAGGCTTTTTATGTATAACTGCGGGTGCATTGCTTTTTGGCGGCGTTATTCCGATTTTAAACCTTGTTGGAAGCTTTAAGGGATTTGTTTGGCTTATAGTTGTTTATACTCTTGCAGCTTGTTACCACGCATTATGCTCGCAGTATATAAGAGCTATCGGAAAAACGGGACTTTTTGCAGTTCAAGGCATTATAAACACCGCTTTGGTTATAGTTCTTAATATTCTGTTTTTGGCAGTATTCGATTTAGGGGTTACGGGATATGTTTTATCTGTAGCCTTGGCTGATACTCTTTGCACCGTTTTCTTGATTTTCAAGGAAAGGCTATGGAATGCTATAACCTTTAAGCCTGATAAATCGGTATTCCCCAAAATGCTTAAATATAGTTTACCCCTTATACCTGCAACTATTTTTTGGTGGATAACCAGCGTTTCGGATAGATATATGGTTGATGCTATGATAAGCCCCGAGGCCAATGGACTTTATACTGTGGCTTATAAATTACCGACCTTACTCACTTTGGTTTCAACGGTATTTATGCAGGCTTGGCAGTTTTCGGCTGTTACCGAATCCGAGGGAGATAAAAAGGAACATGCTTTATTCTTCGGTCAGGTTTGGCGCTCTTTTCAGGCGGTTATGTTCTTGGCGGGAGGGGCGGTTATTGCCTTTGCAAAGCCTGTTATGAGGATACTGACAACCAGAGAGTTTTATTCAGCCTGGGAGTTTATCCCTGTTTTAGCATTGGCTATGGTTTTCACGGCTCTTACTACCTTTATGGGAACGGTTTATATAGTTGAAAAGAAGAGTGTTATTTCCTTTATAACTGCACTTATCGGCGCTTTAACCAACATAGTTTTGAACGTTATTTTAATACCCTCTTCCTTGGGTGTTCAGGGAGCGGCTATTGCAACCGTGCTTAGCTATATGATAGTTTTCGTAGTGAGAGCGGTTGATGCTAGAAAATATATCGGCTTTAAGCTTTATAGCCTTCATATTATTGCTAACAGTATCATACTTTTAATTCAGGCGGCTATTTTGATTTTTGAGTTGCCTTATTGGTATCTCTTTGAGGCGGTTTGCATTGCTTTACTACTCCTTATCAACTATAAGTTTTTGTTTGGTTTTATTGAGAAGATATATTTATCTGTTTTAAGAGGTAGGAAAAATGATTAATTTTTTGTTTGGAACAACCATAGGTAAGATTATCACAACCTTTTTTATTTCAATGGTTCCCGTTATAGAGCTTAGAGGTGCGATACCTTATGCTACGGGTATGGGGCTTGCTCCCGAGATAGCGATTCCTGTTGCTATGATAGGAAATCTTATTCCGATTCCATTTATAATTCTTTTTATAAAAAAGATTTTTGCTTGGATGAGAAAGGTTAGCCCAAAGCTTAACGGCGTTGTTGATAAAATGGAAGCCAAGGCCGAAAAGAATAAGGAGAAGGTTCTTCGCTATGCTTTTTGGGGACTAACAATTTTTGTTGCAATCCCCTTACCCGGCACTGGTGCTTGGACAGGGGCACTTGTTGCAGCAATGCTTGATATGCCTCTTAAAAAGGCCTTCCCATCGGTTGTTTTGGGCGTTTTGATAGCCGGAATAGTGGTTGCCTTTGTCAGTTACGGTGCTGCCGAGATTTTCTTTTAAATATTTAGTTGACAAATGTTTTATTATATGTTAAATTATTTTCAATAAGATAGAGGCGCGGTTTGTTATGAGTAGTCTTTGGATGCTAATCTCGGCGGAGAGATGCCAAGGGTTAAAGGAACAGCCGCCGAAGGTTTGCCTTGGCAAAGGTTTTCCTGGTAAAACGGAATAATATCCGGTTTACTGTCGCATTTGCGGAGAGCTATCGAAAAACAGGATTTTCGGCATACTTTTTGTATGCTTCCTTTCTGATTTTTTGGTAGCCGAGCAATCGGCTATTTTTTTATGAATTTTAAAAAAGGAATGTGTTAAAAATGAAAAAACCAATTTTTGAAGGAATTGCAACAGCTCTTATTACTCCTATTACCGAGAATGGCATTGATTATGATGCCTTAGGAAGACTTATTGACTGGCAAATAGCTGAGGGTGTTAATGCTTTGGTTATTGCAGGAACAACAGGTGAGGGCTCAACCCTTACCGATGAAGAGCATAAAGAGGTTATCGCTTATTCTGTTCGCAAGGCAGGCGGCAGAGTTCCGATTATTGCGGGAACAGGCTCTAATGATACCGCTTATGCCTTGGAGCTAACCCGATTTGCTTGCGAGGTTGGGGTTGACGGAGTTTTAGTTGTTACCCCTTATTACAACAAGGCAACCCAAAACGGACTTATTAAGTTATTCACCCAAATTGCCGATGAATCAACCGTTCCGGTTATTCTTTATAATGTTCCCTCAAGAACGGGTGTTAATATTGAGCCTAAAACAGTTGCAACATTGGCAGACCACCCGAATATAAATGCTATTAAGGAAGCTTCGGGTAATATCTCGAATATTGCCGAGATTGCGGCTTTATGCGGTGATAAGATTAATATTTATTCGGGTAATGATGACCAAATCGTGCCTATTATGTCGCTCGGAGGAAAGGGCTGCATTTCGGTGCTTTCTAATGTTGCTCCGGCAGAATCAGTTGCAATCTGCGATAGATTTTTTGAGGGTAAAGTTAAGGAAAGTTGTGAGTTGCAGCTTAAATACTTGCCTTTAATAAACGCATTGTTTAGCGAGGTTAACCCCATTCCTGTTAAGGCTGCTATGGCTGCAATGGGCTTTTGCGAGGATTATTTAAGACTTCCTTTAACCTCTATGGAAGAGGCTCATAAAAAGGTTCTTTTAGATGAAATGAGAAATCTTGGCATCAAATTTTAGGAGTTACTTATGATTTGCGATAATATTTCGGTTAATGAGAAGGGCCATTTAACCTTTGCCGGCATTGATACTACCGAATTGGCTAAAAAGTATGGCACACCCCTTTATCTCATGGATGAAAACAAAATCCGTGAGAGAGTTAGGGTTTATAAAAATGCAATGGAGAGATATTTCCCTAAGGGCTCTATGCCTGAATTTGCTTCAAAGGCTTTTTCCTGCAAGCAAATTTATAGAATTATGGCCGAAGAGGGAATAGATATTGATGTTGTGTCGGCGGGGGAGATTTTCACAGCCTCCTCGGCAGGCTTTCCTATGGACAGAGCCTTTTTCCACGGAAACAGCAAAACTGATGAGGAAATCCGTTTTGCAATGGAAAAGGGTGTTGGCACTTTTGTTGCCGATAATGAGGAAGAATTAAAGGCTATCAATGAAATAGCAGGAGAGATGGGTAAAAAACAAAGGGTTTTGCTTAGAGTTTCTCCCGGTATCGACCCTCATACCCATAAAAAGATTTCAACAGGCTCAACCGAATCAAAGTTTGGTGTTGCTATTGAAACCGGTCAGGCAAAAGGGTTTGTTAAGCTTGCGATAGAACTTGAAAATGTTGAGCTTCAAGGATATCATTGTCATATTGGCTCGCAAATTTTTGAGTCCGAGCCATTTGCTACAACCTTGGAAATAATGCTCGGGTTCATAGTGGAAATGAAAAAAGCATTTAATTTTGAGCCTGAAATTTTAAATATCGGCGGCGGTTTCGGTGTTCGCTATGTAGAACAAGAGCCTGTTATTGATTATGATGAAAAAATCAAAGAGGTTTCATATGTTTTAAATAAGCAATGCGAAAGATTTGGTATTGCTATTCCTAAAATTCATATGGAGCCGGGCAGAAGCCTTGTTGCAGACGCCGGTATGACCCTTTATACCGTTACCAATGTTAAAGAGGTTAAGGGTTATAAGAATTATGTGTCTATAGATGGCGGTATGACCGATAACCCACGCTATACTCTTTATGAATCTCCATATACAGTTGTTTTGGCTTCAAGAGCAAATGATGAAAAGGATTTTGTAGCAACCATTTCGGGAAGATGCTGCGAATCGGGAGATTTGATTCAAGAAGATGTTAATATAACAAAGCCTTTAAAGGATGAGATTTTAGCAGTGCTCACAACGGGAGCATATAATTATTCGATGGCCTCTAACTATAACCGAGTGCCCCGCCCGCCTGTTGTTATGCTAAAGGATGGCGAGGATTATCTTGCTGTTAAAAGAGAGAGTTTAGAGGATATTTGTTCTCTTGATATTTAGGAGTTTTTATGGTTAAGATTGGAAACGACTGGGATGAAATCTTAAAGGATGAATGGGAAAAGCCTTATTACAAGGCTCTTCAGGAGTTTTTAAAGGTTGAATATGAAACTCAAAAGATTTATCCGCATATTGATGATATTTTCAACGCCCTTAAAATGACCTCTTTTGAGGAAACTCGGGTTGTTATAATCGGTCAGGACCCATATCACGGCGAGGGGCAGGCGCACGGGCTTTGCTTCTCGGTAAAAGAGGGTGTAACCCCTCCGCCATCCCTTAAAAATATCTTTAAGGAGCAGCTTGCCGATATTGGTAGACCTATTACTAAAAATGGCGACCTTACCCCTTGGGCAAAGCAGGGGGTATTGCTTCTTAATGCCGTATTAACTGTTAGAGAGGCAAATCCCAACAGCCATAAGGGAAAGGGTTGGGAGAATTTCACCGATAGAATAATTTTTGAGCTTAATAAAAAGGCAACACCCGTTGTTTTCTTGCTTTGGGGAGCTAATGCTCAAAAGAAAGCCGAGGCTATAACCAATCCTAAGCATTATAAATTGATGACGGTGCACCCAAGTCCTCTGTCGGCTTCGAGGGGATTTATGGGATGTCGCCATTTTTCTAAAACAAATGAAATTTTAAGGCAAAACGGCCTTAAAGAGATTGCTTGGTAAGGCAAATTTGATTTTTTAGTATAAATGTGGTAAAATATTAAAGCATACCTTTATGTTGGAGGTGTTTTCTTGGATAACATAAACAGCAACTCGGGCAATAATCCCGAGCAAAGAGATGAAGAATTAGAACTTTTTAGCTATGATTTTTCTAAACAGCAAGAACCTTTAGAGGATAGCTTCGACCTTAACAGTTTTTCCTCAAAGGCTCCTAAAAATGATGATAATAGAAAGACAAGCAAACAAACCCGCAAACAAAAAACCTTAAAGCTTATTTTAACCATTTTCCTTGTGGGTGTTATAACCGTTAGCTTGGTTATAGGCTCTTTCCTTTTCTATGCATTTACTATGGTTGATGCAACTATGGATGAGGACCTTGAAAACAATCTTAATTTCACCACAACCATTTATATTGAAGATGGAAAGGGCGGTTATAAGGAATACCGCCGTTTGCATGGTGAGTTTAATAGAATATGGGTTGATTATGATAAGGTTGCAATTGATGAGAAGGACCCCGATTATGATGGTATTCCTCAAATGCTTGCAAATGCCTTTGTTGCTATTGAGGACAAGCGTTTCTTCGAGCACGAGGGGATTGACTGGAAGAGAACCATCGGTGCATTTATCAATGAGTTTGTGCCTATTTATTCTTCCCGTCAAGGCGGTTCGACCATAACTCAGCAGTTGGTTAAAAACCTCACTGATGACCGCTCTCAAAAGGCCAGCCGTAAGGTTAGGGAAATAATGAGGGCAAGATATTTAGAGGGAAGATATTCTAAAGATACCATTCTCGAATGCTATCTGAATACTATTCCTATGGGCCACGGCACCTATGGTGTTGAGGTTGCGGCAAACTATTATTTTGGCAAATCGGTTAAGGATTTAACCATTGCCGAGTGCGCTTGTCTTGCATCTATCACCAAGAGCCCATCCTATTATTCTCCAATTAGCTATCCTGAAAATAATAAAGAACGCAAAGAGTCGGTTCTTTATCAAATGCTTGACCAAAAGTATATAACAAAAGAAGAATATGAAAATGCTCTTAAAGAGGAAATCAAGATTGTGGCTCAAGAGGGTGTTCGAAATCAGGATGCAGTCAATTCCTATTTTGTTGATGCCTTGATAGAGCAGATTACAAGCGATTTAGCCGAGCAATACGGCTATGATAAGTCGCACGCAAATCAGCTTTTCTATAATAGCGGTTATAAGATTTACGCAACGGTTGACCCCGATATTCAGGCGGCAGCCGAAGAGGTTTTTAAAGATAGTGCAACATATGGAATAAAGGGTAAAAACGATAAGTCGATGACCGGCGGCATAACCGTTATGGATTATGAGGGTAATGTTAAGGCAATAGTTGGCGGAATCGGCGAAAAAACCACTAACAGAGGCTTTAACTGTGCAACCGATGCTATTCGTCAGCCCGGTTCAACAATGAAGCCTATCGGCGCATATTCATTGGCTATTGAACAGGATTTAATCAATTATTCCAGTATTGTTAATGACACCAAAACAAGCTATAACGGATGGACCCCTGTTAACTGGTATGAGTCTTATTGGGGCAATATAACTGTTCAGTATGCCCTTGAACGCTCGGTTAATACTATTCCCGTTTATCTTGTTAACAAGTTAACTCCCGATACCTCTTATAATTTTCTAACCGAAAAGCTAGGAATAACAACCCTTAATGAAGAGGATAAAAACCTTTCGCCTTTAGGAATGGGCGGAACTAACGGCGGACTAACAACCATGGAATCGGCAGCAGCCTTTGCTGTTTTCGGTAACGGCGGAGTTTATTATGAGCCAATCCTTTATACTAAGGTTTGCGACCAACAGGGAGATGTGATTTTAGAAAAGAAAAAACAGCCCAAAATGGCTGTTAGTGAGGATACCGCAACAATTATGAACCACCTCTTGCAAACGGTAGTTTATGGTGGTAACGGAACGGGTAAAGCGGCAGCTTCATATATTCCAAATATGAAGATATATGCTAAAACGGGAACTTCAAACGACCAAAACGACCTTTGGTTTGTTGGCGGAACTCCTCATTATATTGCTTCGGTTTGGTGCGGCTATGAGGAAATGCAGCCTATTCCTCAAAGACATAGCGGTATCGCCCTTAAAATGTGGGGTAATGTTATGTCTAAGGCGCATAAGGGACTTAAGGTTAAGGAGTTTACCGATAGCAGCTATGCGGTTGATAAGTATTACTGCACCGCAACAGGTGCTTTGGCAACTGAAGCCTGTCCTAATAAGGCGGTTGGCTGGTATAAGAAGAATAAGCTTCCCGAGGCCTGCTCTTCTCATACGGGAACTTTGTTAAAAGACCCCGGAACTGAGCCTGTGGCTGAGGAAACAACCGAAACTGAATAAATAAA
>CAJGDQ010000034.1 GCA_904502215.1 Clostridiaceae bacterium | reverse complement strand
GTGCAAAAGATATTAAACTTAAAACACGCTTGGGAATTTATTTTGGATAAAGACGTGTTGCAAGTAAAAAGTGATTATTCTATTCTCTGCCACATCGCAAAGTTAGTAAACGAAGGCTTTTTTGCAAGCGGCGGCAGAATTCGTGGCGTTCCCGTAACCATCGGTGGAACATCGTATATACCGCCCCTTCCCATTGAAACTGTTGTTATTGAAAATATTTTAGAAATCATAACCCGCAAAGATGAGCCGATAAATATTGCTATCGACCTTTGCCTTTACTGTATGAAAACACAAATTTTCAACGACGGTAACAAACGAGCATCGGTAATTTTTGCAAATCATTATTTAATTTCTAAAGCGGGTGGCCTTTTGGTTATCCCTGAAAATCACGTGCCCGAATTCAAAAAACTTTTGATTAAGTATTATGAAGATAAAGACAACGGCAAAATCAAAGAGTTTTTAAAGCAAAACTGTCATAGGAATTTCAGATAACATAAAGCGAGGTGAAATTCACCTCGCTTTTTTTATTTAAAACTATCGTAAAAAACGACCTCTTCTATCGGGCGGTTTTGGTAGTGCAAATCAAGGGGTTTGGCGTTTTCGGCGGGATAACCCATAACAAGAAGTGCTACAGGCTCAAGCTCTTCGGGTATACCAAACTCTTCTCTCATAGCCGTTGGATTAAAATGCATAACCCAACAAGTGCCAACCCCGAGATTAGTTGCCTCAAGCATCATATAGGTTGTAACGATAACCGCATCAACAGGAGAAGAAAGAGCTCCGTCATAAACTCTTTTCCAGCTCTCATTTCTATTATGGCAAATAAGCATTGCCGATTCTGCACCAAAATGACATTTTGTGCATCGGCGAAGCTTTTCTATTGCTTCATCGGTATTTAACACCAAAATTCTCTGAGGCTGATAATTGCATCCTGTCGGTGCTTTATGCCCCGCATCGAGTATTTTTTCAATTATCTCCTCAGGCAAATGCTCTTTCTTAAAATTCCTAACAGAATATCTTTTTGAAATTAAGTTCTCAAAATCCATAATTTTTCCCTCTGATTTTCTTTGATTTTATATTAGTATCTTGGCTGCGGCGGTTAGAATAACAAGGAATATTATATTTGCCACCGTGAATATGCAAAGATATTTTTTAGTTTGTTCGGGATGCAATAGTTTAAATTCACTAAAGGTTATAAGGCTTGCAAGAGAGGCAATTAAAGTTCCCGTGCCGCCGATATTAACACCCAAAAGCAATGCGGCATAATCATTAGTAAACCTTGAAAGCAGAATAGCCGATGGAACATTGCTTATAAACTGGCAGGAAACCACCGATACAATTAAAGTATCCTTTTCGAGCAAGGATGAAATAAGAAGATTTACTGCATCCAATCTCGAAAGATTTCCCGCAAAAATAAAGAAAAAGAAGAACGTTCCAAGCAGGGCGTAATCAACCATTTTAAGCGAATCACGGTCGGTAAAGAAAAGAATAATCGGGATAACTACAAGACCTAAGCCAAAGTGAATTACTCTGAAAACAATAAGGATAGACACCAAAAACAGCACTATATAAAGAATAGTTTTTTTAATATTAAGCTTTTCGGGAAATTCCTCTTTAAGCGAAAACCTTATCGGTTTTATCGGAATACATGCCACAACCAAAAGCAAAACCGCAAGTAAAAAGGATGGCAGCATAATAGAGCAAAACTCGCCGGTTGGTATATTAAAATAGGAATATAAATAAAGGTTTTGCGGATTTCCAAATGGGGTTAGCATACCGCCCAAATTTGCCGATATATTTTGAAGCACAAAAAGATATGCCATATATTTTTCCTGTTTTGTTACCGAAAGGGCAAAGAAGCCTAATGGCAAAAAGGTTATAAGCGCCATATCGTTTGCAATAATCATAGAGCCTATAAAGGTTATAACTATAAGCAACAAAAACAAGGAGCGAAGATTTCCCGCCAGATTCACTAATCTTCTTGCCAAAATGGTGAAGAATTTTATATTCCTCAAAGCGCAAACAACCGCCAAGGTTAAAAACAAACAAGAAAGGGTTTTAAAGTCAAAATAATCAAGATAAGCTTTATCAGGCGGCACCAAAAAACAGGTAACAATAGCCGCCAAAGCCGCAATGCAAAAAACAACATTTTTCTTTATAAATCTTAATGCTTTCAAACCATCACCCTGCTTTATTTTTCTTGAAATAAAATTATAAGCCATAACTATTATCGTTACGAAAATTTTACTTAGCATATAATGCTTTTCGATCATTTCAGTTCCAATCTATTATAACTTTTCTACTTATATTTTTCAAGCCTTCTATATCAAGCGAAAATTCATAAATTATTTACTTTTAGTGCACATTTGGTTATAATTCTAATGATAAAATTAGCCATTAAAGGAGTTGTTAATATGAAAACCATTTCGAAGTTATTGATTTTTTCTCTGCTTTTTGGAATAATTTTTTCTTTCCCAACAAATGCCTCGGAAAAACAGGAAATAACCGAAATCCTTCTTTCTAGCGAAGAAAATGGGGATACCTTTAAACACACGGCAACCACAAACGGTAAAAACATAACGGAATATGATTATGTATGGCATGCCGACCCCTCTAAAGACCATGGAGTTGTTAAAAATTCTCCTGCCGAATATTACACAGGAACCGCTCCCAAAGAGAATGAGGAAATTTATATAGCTCATGATATTTACTACTATCCCCTATTGGAGCAAAATAAATTCAAGCAAGCAAATTATGATGGCGAAACCGAATGGATTTACCATTATGAAGCAAAAGGATATGAAAATTATATTTTTTCAACCCTTCCTGCTTTAAAAACAGGTTTTCCCTCCCATATGATGCACTCCGAGGAAGATGCTTATAACAACGCCGTTTTACATATCAAAAAAGCCGGCGTCTACTCGATAAAGGGCAACTGGCACGGTCAAATAAGGATTGATTTGGGGGAGGATTCATTTGATAACCCCAACAAGAAAGTAACCCTTATATTAAATGGAGCCGATATTGAATGCACCGTTGCCTCTGCCATTATATTTGCCGAGGTTTATGAATGCGATAACTCTTGGGAAGATAAAGAGGAATACTCCCACATTGTTGATACCAAAAATGCAGGTGCTAATATAATTATTGCTGATGGCACCGAAAACAACCTTTCGGGAACTAACATTTTCCGTATCTTGAAAACACAATATAAAGATGAAGATTCTACCGATACCTATCCCGCTCAAAAAAAGCGGTTAAAGGTTGACGGTGCTCTTTACTCCTACCGCTCTCTTAATATCGAAGGTCAGGAAAAAAATACCGGAATTTTAAACATAACCTCAGGCTTTGAAGGACTTAACACCGAGCTTCACCTAACCTTTAACGGTGGAAACATTAACATATATTCTCAGGATGACGGAATAAATGTTAATGAAGACGGTGTTTCAGTTCTCACAGTTAATAACGCTAATCTCCATATATGCGCAGGCCTCGGAGCCGAGGGAGATGGAATCGATTCCAACGGTTTCTTGGTTATAAACGGTGGAACGGTTATATCCTGTGCTAATCCTGCCGCCGACTCAGGTATGGACTCGGACTGCGGCTCTTATGTTTACGGCGGAACCGTTGTTGCCTTAGGCGCTACTATGGACTGGGCAAAGGCTGACAGCAATACCAAACAAGCAACACTTAATATGCAGTTTTCTTCGAGCCAAAATTCTGATGAAGCCATCATTATAACCGATAAAAAGGATAAGATTGTTTTTGCTTATGACCCTGATAAAGATGAGGTTATGGGCGAAAATACCAGAACTTTCAGCGGCGCCATCATTTCCTCTCCTACCCTTAAAATAGGCTCAACATATAGAATATATGTTGGCGGCGACATAGAGGGTAACGAGATTTCAGGCGTTTACAATGTTGATTCCATAAAAAAATTTAAAAACGCTTCGAGACAATGTTATTCCGGCAACAGTCTTGGAGGCTTTGGCGGAATGAGACCTCAGGGAGATTTTGGTAACCCTCCGGCAAAACCGGAGGGCGAGATGCCTGACGGCAATTTTGAAGGTCATAAAAAACCAAACGGCGAACAAGGTGCTCCGCCCGAAATGCCTGAAAACCAAAACGGAATACCGCCTGAAAATTTCAATCAAGGCGAAAACCGTCAAGGTTTCCAAGCTGGACAAAACACCTTTGCAACTTGCAATTTTGAAAATGAATTCACTTTAAATGAAGCCGTTAATAATTTCTCATCCGTTTCTGATTTCAATCATTCTTTAAAAGAAACTAACGGAAAATATGTTTGCGAAAACTGCGGCGAAACATTTAAGGATGCCGAGGGAAAAGAAGCTGTTTTCAAACTCAGTCAATGGGTAATTTATCTTTTGCTTATCCTTGCAGGAGTTGCAATTTCGGCTGCAATATTCATAACAATAAATTTAATAAAGAAAAAGAAACACTAAAAAAACACTTTGGCTCCCTCTGATGAGGGAGCCATCTTTTTCAGTCCTTAACCATTGCCGCAAAGGCAGCGATATCCTCTTCTCTTGTTATTTTAATATTATTGATATTGCTCTCAATAAAGTTTATCCCATAGCCCAAGGAATGCATAAGCATTGTAAAACAGGATTCGGTTAAACTGTGATTTTTCTCTTTAGCTGAATCAAAAACCTCGGCTATCAAGGATAATTTATGCGCCTCGGGAGACTGCATTGCTATAACCGAATCTCTATTAACATATCTCGGAGTTGCTCTTGAAATATCAAACTGAACATAATCGTTCATTCTATGGCATACTGTTGCACTGCTTTTTTCTAAAACAGTGGTTAAAAGCCTTGAAATCATTTCAGCGGTTACCATAGGCCTTGTTGCCTCCTGGATAATAACAGTATCCTCGGGGGAATATTTTTCCTTAATAAAGTCGAAACAGTTTTTAAGTGAGGCTATACCGCTGCCTCCTGCCATAACTATACCCTTAAGTTTTGCAATTCCATACTGAGAAGCATAAGCCTTAACTATACTCTCCCAACCCTTAAGACATACAACATATATATCATCTACCAATGGATGCTTTTGATAGGCTTCCATACAATAAACCAAAATTGGCTTGCCATTAACATTTATAAACTGGCTTGGAATATTTTGCCTGTTTCTTCCCGATTTTCCGCCCGCCAAAATAATAACCGCATTTCGGTTTTTCTTATAACTGCTATCTATTTGAGAAGTTTCAGAGAAACCAAAGCCCGAAACCAAGGCTTCGGGTGTTGTGTCAAGAATATTTGCAAATTTTATAAGCTTCTTTTGAGAAACATCATTCTCTCCCGATTCAATTTTAGCTATCGTTGACCTTGTTTTATAACCCATCGCATCGGCCAATTCCTGTTGGGACATTTTAAGCTCATATCTTCGCCTTTTTATATTACTGCCCACTGACATAAAATCACCTCGAAAAAACCTTTTTGTATATTATAAATCAACATAAGGTGATTTTCAACCATTATTTTTCAAAAATAGCCTCTTTTTGTTGACTTTTTGTTGATTTTTGTTAAAATATCTAAGGTATCTAAAATCACAACATATAATAGGAGAGAAAATTTATGAAAGCAGTTATTTTTAATTCCGGTCTTGGAAACAGAATGGGAGAGTTCACAAAGAACAACCATAAATCAATGGCCAGACTTTTAGACGGTGAAACCGTTTTTCATCGCCAAATCAGACTTTTAAGTCTTGAGGGCATTAAGGACTTCATCGTAACAACAGGTCCTTTTGAAGAACAGCTAAAAGGTGAGGCTGCAGATTTTCCCGAGCTTAATTTCACCTTTGTTCGCAACGATATATATGATAAAACAAATTATATCTACTCAATGTTCTTAGCCCGTGAACATATGAATGATGATTTACTCTTCCTTCACGGCGACCTTGTTTTCAACCGCAAATTAGCTCACGATATGATTAACTGTGAGGACAAAAATGCCGCAACCGTTAACTTTAAGAAAGAGCTTCCCGAAA
Organism: Clostridiaceae bacterium; assembly: GCA_904502215.1. Lineage (GTDB taxonomy): Bacteria > Bacillota > Clostridia > Oscillospirales > Acutalibacteraceae > UBA737. The sequence continues at coordinate 2,519 of CAJGDQ010000034.1, read as the reverse complement.
AGGATTTCAAGGGAAGAGTTAAGGATGGCAAGGTTATAGAGGTTTCTATTCATATATTTGATGAGGATTGCTTTGCATTCCAGCCATTCTATAAGATGGAAAAGGCAACCGCTTCTGCTTGGATTGGAAAGGTTGTTGAATTTATCCACAAGGGCGAAGATAAATGCTATGCCGAGAATGCTCTTAATGAGATTTTCCCTGCTTTAAATATTCGTGCCTTCGATTATGAAAACTATTTCGTTGATGAAATTGATAATCTTGATGACCACGCTCGTGTTACAGCCCAAATAGTAGCCTATGATGAGGCTGATTCTAAAATATTTAACTAAAGGAGTTAAAAACTTATGTATGGATATAATTCCGAGCAATTTAAGAAGTTCAAAAAATATGCTTGGCTTGTGCTTTTAAGCTTTGGATTCACATATTTATTCTTCTATAATGGCCGCCAAAACATCAACTTGGTTATGGACCTTTTAAAAGAAGAATTTAGTCCTCTTTAGGAACTATCGGTGTTGTTTCATCGGCGCTTTTTTGGTGCTATGCCTTCGGTCAGTTGGTTAGCGGCCGTTTAGGCTCGCTCTTCGGCTATAAGAAGCTTATGATTTTTGGTGTTGCTTCTTCTGCAATACTTAATGTTATAATTTCTTTCCAGCAAAGTCTTATTGTTATCGCCATCCTTTGGGGACTTAACGGTTTTTGTCAGGCGATGGTTTGGGCAAACGGCGTTGGTGTTCTCAACAAATGGTGGCCAAAAGAGAAAAGAGGCTTTGCCTCAGGTCTTGCAACCTCTTTCTCGGGTGTTGCTCAGGTTGTTACATATCTTACTATCAACCTTTGCTTAGCTCTCAATCCCGAATGGGGTTGGCGTGCGGGCTTCCGCTTGCCAATGATTCCAATGGTGCTTATCCTTATCGCTTTTATAGCATTCTTTAAGGAAAAACCCGAGGATATCGGTCTTAATGCTTTTGAAGAAAAGGATAAAGCTCTTGATGAAAAGGATGCCGTTTTAGAAGAACAAATCAAAAATAAAGGTTTCTTCTATCCTTATAAACTTCTCTTCAGTGAGCCCAAGGTTATTGTTTTTTGCTTGATTTCAGCAATAGCCGGTATCGGTCGTTACGGTCTTCTCACCTGGGTTCCAACCTACTTTATGGATGAGATGAACCTTTCGGTTAAAGAGGGTATTTTTTCCTCAATTCTCTTGCCTATCGGTCAGGCTTGCGCTATGTTTGTTTTCCCCTTTATCACCGATAAAATTTTCAAAGGCAAAAGAGAACCTATGCTTATTTTGGCATCGGTTGTTGCCTTCTCGGGTTTGATTTGCTTCCCCTTCTTTAAAACCCAATTACCTGCAACAATTATGCTTTTCGTTGTTGGCGTTTTCAGTATGGTTACAGGAGTTATTTGGGCAATTGCGGGAGATATGGGCGGACGTGCCCTTTCGGCAACTGTTGTTGGCGTTCTCGATTGGGCTGTTTATATGGGCGCCGCCATTCAAGCTTCTATATTTGGTTTTGTTCAGGAGAAGTTTGGTTGGAGTGCGATTTTTATAGCAATCGGCTGTCTCTATATTATTTTGCTTGTTTTAACACTTATAGCTCGAAAAATGAAAATGAAAAGACTATAAACAAAAAGAGCGGTTTTCCGCTCTTTTTGTTTTACTTTTTTTAAAGTTTGTGATATACTAATAAAAAACTTTCGGCGGTGGAATTTATGTTTGATGCAGTTAAGATTAAAAATGAATGTGTTGAATGGATAAGGGATTTTTTTGAAAATAACGGCAAGGGCTGTAACGCCGTTGTTGGAATATCGGGTGGTAAGGATAGCTCAATTGTTGCCGCTCTTTGCGCCGAGGCTCTCGGCAAGGACAGAGTTATAGGCGTTTTAATGCCTCAGGGCGAGCAAGCCGATATTGATGCTGCATATATGCTCGTTAACCATCTCGGCATTAAACACTTCGTTGTTAATGTTAAGGATGCAGTTGACGGAATTATAAACTCCTTGCCCGCAGAAATCGAAAAAACCGCACAAACTGTTACAAATATTCCGCCCCGTATTAGAATGACAACTCTTTATGCGATTAGTCAGTCCTTAAACGGCCGTGTTGCAAACACCTGCAACTTATCGGAAGACTGGGTTGGATATTCCACCCGTTACGGCGATTCGGTTGGCGATTTCTCCCCACTTTCAAATCTCACCGTTACCGAGGCCAAAGAAATTGGATATGTTTTAGGACTTCCGAAAGAATTAGTTGACAAAACCCCTATAGACGGACTTTGCGGGAAAACCGATGAAGAAAATTTAGGCTTTACCTATAAGGAGCTTGATATTTATATCAGAACGGGCAAAATTGAGGATATGGCTAAAAAAGAACTCATAGATAAAAAGCATAAAGCCAACCTATTTAAGCTTTCCATAATGCCAAGCTTTAAGCCTGAAATTTAGGGTTGGAGAAACTATATGAAAAAACAAAACTTTTCTTTTTCGGCTTCTCAGATAATAATGATTAGTTTTTTTGC
>CAJGDQ010000033.1 GCA_904502215.1 Clostridiaceae bacterium | reverse complement strand
GGCGCTATTAAAGAAGAGGTAACCGATTTGCTTGATAACCGTGATGGACTTATCTGCGGTATTTGTAACGGCTTCCAGGCACTTATAAAGTTAGGTCTTGTTCCCTATGGTAAAATTATTGATACTGATGAGAATTGTCCAACCCTTACATTTAACACTATCGGTCGCCATCAATCGAGAATTGTTAGAACAAGAATTGCCTCTAATAAGTCTCCTTGGCTTAGCGGCACAAATGTTGGTGATGTATATTCTGTTCCGATTTCTCACGGCGAGGGTAGATTCTTGGCTAGCGAAGAATTAATTAAAGAACTTGCTAAGAATGGACAAATCGCAACTCAGTATGTTGACCTCGATGATAACGCAACAAGTGATGTTCACTTTAATCCTAATGACTCTATGTTTGCTATCGAAGGTATAACCTCACCTGATGGCCGTGTATTTGGTAAGATGGGCCACTCGGAGCGTAAAGGCTCAGGTCTTTATAAAAATGTTCCGGGCGATTATGATATAAAGATGTTTGAATCAGCTGTTAAATATTTTAAGTAAAGAAGGAATAGAAAATGGCATACTTAACTGATATTGAAATTGCTCAACAGTGCGAAATGAAGCCTATAACCGAAATTGCTGAAAAAGCCGGTATTGATGATAAATACCTCGAGCAATATGGTAAATATAAGGCTAAAATCGACCTTTCTCTTTTAAAGGAGAGTGATAGAAAAAACGGCAAGTTAATTCTTGTTACTGCTATCACTCCCACCCCTGCGGGTGAAGGCAAAACCACAACAACAATAGGTCTTGCTGATGGTATGAACAGACTTGGCGAAAATGTTTGCGTTGCTCTTCGTGAGCCCTCCTTAGGCCCTGTTTTCGGTGTTAAGGGCGGTGCTGCAGGCGGCGGTTATGCTCAGGTTGTTCCCATGGAAGATATTAACCTTCATTTTACAGGAGATTTCCATGCTATTGGTGCTGCAAATAACCTTTTAGCTGCTATGCTCGATAACCATATCCATCAAGGTAATGAGCTTGGTATTGATGTTCGCAAGATTAGTTGGAAACGCTGTGTTGATATGAACGACCGTCAGCTTCGTTATGTTACTGATGGTTTAGGTGGAAGGATTAACGGCGTTCCACGTGAGGACGGATTTGATATCACAGTTGCAAGTGAAATTATGGCTGTTCTTTGCCTATCAGGTTCTATTACAGACCTTAAGGAAAGACTTTCAAGAATTATAGTTGGATATACCTATAACGATGAACCCGTAACTGCAGGTCAATTAAACGCCGCTGGCGCTATGGCTGCGCTTCTTAAGGATGCTTTAAAGCCAAACCTTGTTCAAACCCTTGAAGGCACTCCAGCTCTTGTTCACGGCGGTCCTTTTGCTAATATAGCTCACGGATGCAACTCGGTTACCGCAACCAAGATGGCTATGAAGCTTGCAGATTATGCTATAACCGAAGCAGGCTTTGGTGCTGACCTTGGAGCTGAAAAGTTCCTTGATATCAAATGCCGTATGGCAGGTCTTACTCCTTCGGCTGTTGTAGTAGTTGCTACTGTTCGCGCTCTTAAAATGCACGGCGGTCTTGATAAAAAAGCACTTAACGAAGAGAATTTAACCGCTCTTGAAAAAGGTATTCCAAATCTTCTTCGCCATGTTGCAAACATCAAGAATGTTTATAAATTACCTTGTGTTGTTGCAGTTAACCGCTTCCCCACTGATACTGATAATGAAATTGATTTCATTATCGAAAAATGCAAGGAACTTGGCGTTAATGTTGTTTTGTCAAATGTTTGGGCCGAGGGCGGCAAAGGCGGCGAAGAGTTAGCAAAAGAAGTTATTCGCCTTTGCAATGAAGAAAAGGGAGATTTCACCTTCTCTTATGAAGATGATACAACCATCGAAGAAAAAATCGAAGCAGTTGTTAAAAAGGTTTATGGCGGAGATGGCATTATCGTTACTCCCGCTGCTAAAAAGCAAATTGATAAATTAACCGAGCTTGGCTTCTCAAGTTGTCCTATTTGTGTTGCTAAAACTCAGTATAGCTTCTCTGATGACCCAACAAAGCTCGGCGCACCCGATGGCTTTAAGGTTACTGTTAGAAACGTTAAAATTTCAGCCGGTGCCGGTTTTATAGTTGTTTTAACCGGAGATATTATGACCATGCCCGGACTTCCTAAACGTCCTGCAGCTGAAAGAATTGATATTGATGAAAACGGAATGATTTCAGGATTGTTTTAAAAGAAAAAAGGATGTCGCAAGACATCCTTTTTTAATATAAAATTTTAAGAGCCTATCAAATGATAGGCTCTTTTTAAATTAAGCGTTTGCTTTGTTAAACTTAGTTACCAATGCAGATTTCTTTCTAGCAGCATTGTTCTTATGAAGAATGCCTTTGGAAGCTGCCTGGTCTATCTTCTTAACAGCTGCAGTTACAGCTACTGCCATATCCTCAGAATTAGCATCAATAGCAGCATCAGCCTTCTTTACAGCAGTTCTTAAAGCAGAACGATAAGCCTTATTATGTTCATAATTAGCTTTGCTTACGAGCACGCGCTTTTTAGCAGATTTAATATTCGGCATTATGACACCTCCCAACACCTAGTGCCTCAAAATACGACACATAAAACTCATGCCAAATTATAATATCACAAAACACCAAGAATTGCAACACTTTTTTTAAATTTTAGCAAAATATTTTTAAATTTAATATTTAGGTAAATATGTAGGAACAATGCGTTTAACAAGCTCTCTGACATTTATTGTTTCATCATACATAACAGCCTTCATTTCTTCAAGGGTTTCAAAAAACTCCCCTTCATCAAATTCTAAAGGCTTGCCAATATGAATAAGTGAATTTTCTGTTGCGGTTAATCCTTCTTCGGACATTAGCAACTCCTCATATAGTTTTTCTCCGGGTCTTAATCCCGTAAACTCTATCTGAATATCCTTATAAGGAGTGAAACCCGAAAGCTTAATAAGATTTTCCGCAAGGGTTAAAATCTTGACAGGCTTGCCCATATCGAGAACAAATATTTCGCCGCCCTCAGCTTTAGCTCCTGCTTGTAAAACAAGGGAAACAGCCTCAGGTATTGTCATAAAATATCTGATAATATTCGGGTCGGTAACCGTAACGGGACCGCCCACGGCAATTTGTTTTTTGAAAAGCGGAATAACACTACCATTACTGCCTAATACATTACCAAAACGAACTGCAACAAAATCAGTTTCAGAACGCTTATTATAGGTTTGGATAATCATTTCGCAAATACGTTTGGTTGCACCCATAATATTTGTTGGGTTAACTGCTTTATCCGTGGAAATCAAAACAAATTTCTCAACACCGTATTTATCAGCGCTCTGAACAGTTTTTAAAGTGCCTATAACATTGTTCTTAATGGATTCATTAGGACTGTCTTCCATTAGTGGCACATGCTTGTGAGCAGCAGCATGGAAAACAATATCAGGCTTATAATCTTTGAATAACTGGTCAAGCCTTTTAGAATCTCTAACCGAGCCGATTAGGGTTACTAAATTTAGATTTGGATAATAATGCTTTAACTCATTTTGAATTTCATAAGCATTATTCTCATAAATATCAAAAATGATAAGTTGTTTTGGGTTATGCATTGCAATTTGTCTGCAAAGCTCAGAGCCGATAGTTCCGCCTCCACCCGTTATCAAAACAACCTTTCCCTCAAGATAAGCCATAGTGAAATCGGCTTCAAGGTTAATAGGGTCTCTTCCCAATAGGTCCTCAATCTCAACCTTTCTGATTTGAGAAGAAAGCTCAGTTGGGTTATACATTTTGCAAATAGAAGGAACAAGCTTTAATTTGCAATTTGTTTGTTGGCAAATATTTAGAATTTCTGATTTTTCGGAAGGCTTGCAGTTAGGAATTGCAAATATAATTACCGAAATATCATATCTCTCTGCATATTCCAAAATCTTTTCTCTTCCGCCAACAATCTTAATACCCGAAATATATTGACCTCGTTTGTATGGGTCATCATCGATAACACACTTAATCTTGCATCTTGCATATTCCCTCTTGTGAAGCATTTCGTTTATAATGATTTCACCCGCAGAGCCGGCACCGATAAGCATTATATTGCCCGATATTATTAAATCATCGACTTCAGGTTTTGAAAGAGACTTTTTAACATTAACGGCAAATTCCTTAAATAACATTCTTTGAATAATAACGAGAGAAATAACAAAAAAGAATATGAAAACAAAGTTGGATAATTCTAAGCTTTTGCCGAAAACAGCCATTTGGGTAACAAACAAAACGCCAAGAGCTACCGATGAAGCTAAAATAATTCTTAAAAGCTCTCCAAATTTTGAATATCGCCAAAGAATATTATAAATTTTAAAAAGATAGAAAACTAAAACTAGAATTAAAGGCCATATAATATATGAAAAATTAGTTATACTATAAACCTTTGTATAAAAAAGGTCGCCTTTAACAATAAAGGAAAGCGCTAAAGAAATAATTGCTGATAGGAAATCTAAGCCTAAGAAAAATAGCAATGTTAAATAGCGGTTTTTCATTAAATAATCCTCAACTTTATAAAAGATTTATGCCTTGGGATTTACATTTGTTTATTTCTTTTTCAGGCCAAATAGATACCTGAACTTCGCCAACATGAGCTTTATGTAATAAAAGCATACAAAGTCTTGATTGACCTATTCCGCCGCCCACAGTAAGCGGTAGAGCGCCTGAGAGCAATAGCTTATGGAACTCATATTCCAATCTTTCTTCCTTATTTTCAGCCCTAAGCTGTTTTAAAAGGCTATCTCTATCAACTCTGATGCCCATTGAAGATATTTCAAAAGCACAATCAATAACACGGTTATAAATTATAATATCTCCGTTTAACTCCCAGTCATCATAATCGGGAGCTCGGCCATCGTGCTTCTTTCCGTTTTTGAGAAGACCGCCGATTTTCATAATGAAAACCGCACCATATTTTTTAGCAGCTTCATATTCCCTTTGCTTTGGGGTTAAATCAGGATATTCTTCCTCAAGTTGATAGGTTGTAACAAAAGAAATTTGATTTGGTAAATAATTTTCGATTACAGGATATTTTTCGCTAACTGCCTTTGCAGTTCTAAGTAAAGCGCCATAGATACTGCGAACAGTAGCCTTGAGATAATCCTCGGTTCTATCCTCGGCCGAAATAATCTTCTCCCAATCCCATTGGTCAACATAGATTGAATGAATATTATCGCAAACCTCATCTCGCCTTATAGCGTTCATATCGGTATAAAGACCTGTATGAAGAGAAAAGCCATATTTAAGAAGGGCCATTCTTTTCCATTTTGCGAGGCTATGAACAACCTCAGCCATCTCCCCTGTTTCTAATATATCAAATGAAACAGGACGCTCAACACCGTTTAAATCATCGTTAAGACCGCTTTTTTGCTTAACGAACAAAGGTGCTGAAACACGGGATAAATCAAGACTATCGCAAAGCTCGGATGCAAATTTATCCTTAACTAAAGCTATTGCGCTTTGAGTATCGAACTCGTTAAGTAAGGAAACATACTTACTCATTTTATCACTCCAAAATTAATAGATACTACCAACAGTTCTGGGATAAAGAATAACATCTCTGATGTTTTGAACACCGGTTACATACATAATCATTCTTTCAAGTCCCAAACCAAAGCCGCTATGCGGAACAGAGCCGAAACGGCGAAGAGCAATATAATGCTCATAATCCTCAATGCTCATACCACGAACTTGCATAGCTTCAAGAAGCTTATCAAGGTCGGCCTCTCTTTCACTGCAGCCGATTATCTCGCCAACACCGGGAACTAAAAGGTCGGTTGCGGCAACGGTTTTGCCATCAGGATTTTGCTTCATATAGAAAGATTTGATTTCCTTTGGATAATCGGTTAAGAAAACGGGTTTCTTGCAAATTTCTTCGGAAATGTATCTCTCGTGCTCTGTCATAAGGTCTGAGCCCCATTCAACAGGATATTGGAACTGCTTATCAGCCTTTAATAAATGCTCAATTGCCTCGGTATATGTCATAACAGCAAAATCGTTATTAACAACTGCCTCAAGCTTTTCGATAAGGCCCTTTTCAAAATGCTGATTGAAGAACTTAAGCTCCTCAGGACATTTTTGCAAAACGGCATTTATAATATATTTTATCAAATCTTCAGCAATTTCGATTATATCAGGTAGCTCTGCAAAAGCAACCTCAGGCTCAACGTGCCAAAATTCAGCAACATGGCGAGGGGTATTACTTTTTTCGGCTCTGAAGGAAGGACCAAAGGTATAAATTTTACCCATTGCCATTGCAGCAACCTCACCCTCAAGCTGACCTGAAACGCTAAGAGCTGCCCTCTTGCCGAAGAAATCATCGGCATTATATTCTTCTTCGGATTTATAATCCTTGCTATAACCGATAGTGGTTACCTTAAACATCTCTCCGGCACCCTCACAGTCCGAAGCAGTGATAAGAGGAGTATGGATATAAACATATCTTCTATCTTGGAAAAATTCGTGAACCGCAGCAGATACAACAGAACGCACTCTAAGCACAGCATTAAAGGTATTGGTTCTAACTCTTAAATGCGGAATGGTTCTTAAATATTCAAGGGTATGACGTTTCTTTTGAAGCGGATATTCAGGCGGGCATTCGCCTAAAACTACAATCTCCTCAGCGTTGATTTCAACCGAATCAGCAGCAACTGCGGAATTAACAACCTCACCAACAACCTTAAGCGAAGTTCCAAGCTTCAAAAACAAAGAAATTTCGCTCATCTTCGCCTTATCTATAACTATTTGAAGATGCTTTAAGGAAGTTCCGTCATTAAGCTCAATAAAAGCCATATTTTTAGAATCTCTTGAAGTTCTAACCCAACCGCAAACGGTTGCCTTAGTTCCAATAAGCTCCTTTTTTTCGAAAATATCAATAATATCAATATGTTTCATTTTTTTCACCTTCACAAAAAAATTAAAGCGCCTATTATCCTAATAACCATTAGGACGAATAGACGCATTCGCGGTGCCACCTAAATTACTGTTTTTAAAAAAACAGTCCCTCAAAGGATTTAACGCATACCTTACGGCGCACCTACTAACATTCGCTTTCGGATTGCAGCTTCGAAGTGTTATTCATATTGCCGTTCTTATCACGCTCACACCTTATCGTGACTCTCTTTAAAGACTAAACAATACTACTTCTCTTCATCATAGCCGATAACAAGATAATTATATCATTTTATCAACAAATTGTCAACACATCAAATAGCACAAGACTCAATAATTCCTCTAATTTCTTCAACACCCTCGGAATTCAAAGCTGAAAAAGGAATAATTTTACATTCTTCGGCAAAATCTCCGAGTTCAAATCTGATTTTATTAAGTCTTTCTTCCCTCTCGGTTTTATTTAGTTTATCCGATTTGGTTAAAATAACCGAGAATGGATAATTCATTTCCTTTAAAAAGGAAAGCATTGAAATATCAAATTCAGACGGCTTATGCCTCATATCAATAAGCTGAAAAACCATTTTAATATTGCGTCCCGAGTTAAAATAACCCTCCATAAGCTCGCTCCATCTTTCCTTTTCGGCAAAAGCAACCTTAGCATAGCCGTAACCAGGAAGGTCAACAAGTCTTGCCTTATCAAGCTTATAAAAATTTATAGTAACAGTTTTACCGGGCTTTGAAGAAACCCTGGCAATAGACTTTCTACCCAAAACCTTATTTATTAATGATGATTTTCCAACATTAGACCTGCCCGAAAAACAAATTTCGGGCAAATCTGATTCACCCAATTGAGAAAACGAGCCAAAAGAACGCTCGAACTCAGCAATATTAAAGTTCATAATTTCTCCTTATTGGCTAACTCTACCACTTTGCTTAGCAGTTACCAAATTATCCTTTATAATCCAATCTTTAACCTCAATTTCATCAAAAATCAAAGCACTGGATATAATTTCTTCAACATTTGAAACAGGGATAAATTCAACATTTTCCTTAACCTTATCATCAACTTCATCGAGGTCAGGAAGATTTTCTTTTGGGATGAAAACTGTTTTAACACCGCCGGCATAAGCCGCCATAGCCTTTTCTTTTAAGCCGCCAATGGCAAGCACTCGGCCTTTGATGGTGATTTCTCCTGTCATAGCGATATCACGCTTAACAGGTTTTCCGGTTAATGCCGAAATAAGACCTGTTGTTATAGTAACGCCTGCCGATGGGCCATCCTTTGGAACGGCCGCCTCGGTTGCATGGATATGAATATCATAATCCTTATAGAAATCGGGGTTAATGCCATATCTATCAGCGTTAGCACGAACATAACTTACAGCAACCGTTGCCGATTCCTTCATAACGTTACCGAGAGAGCCGGTTGCCTCAACCTTACCTGTTCCCTTCATATAAGAAATCTCAAGCTGCATTATAGTGCCGCCAACCTGAGTCCAAGCAAGGCCATTGATAATTCCAACCTCATCATTAGGTAATATAACCTCAGGCAAATAACGATGTTTACCAAGCATTTTAACTGTATCTTCAGCCTTTAAAATGAGTTTTTCTTTCTCTTTT
>CAJGDQ010000032.1 GCA_904502215.1 Clostridiaceae bacterium | reverse complement strand
CCTCATTCATTTGACGATGGGTTGCATTTGCAGGATGCAAGCAGCAAGAACGAGCATCTGCAACATGGGTTTCGATAGCCGCAATTTTAAGTCCCTTCATAAAAGCTTCGGCAGCAGCTCTTCCACCCTTAACACCAAAGCTTACAACACCGCAGCTTCCATTAGGAAGATACTTCTTTGCAAGCTCATAGTTGCTATCCGATTCTAGACCGGGGTAAGTAACCCAAGCAATTCTATCATCGTTCTCTAAGAACTTAGCAACTGCAAGACCGTTCTCGCAATGCTTTTTCATTCTAAGGTGCAAGCTTTCAAGTCCCAAATTCACATAATAAGCATTTTGGGGCGACTGAATAGCACCGAAATCACGCATCAACTGAGCGGTTGCCTTGGTGATATATGCACCCTCCAGGCCGAAACGCTCGGTATAGGTAACTCCGTGATAGCTTTCATCAGGAGTGCAAAGTCCGGGGAATTTATCGGGATACTTTGTCCAATCAAATTTGCCCGAATCAACAATACAACCGCCAACGCCGCTGCCATGACCATCCATATACTTGGTTGTTGAATGGGTAACTATATCTGCGCCCCATTCAAAAGGACGGCAATTAACAGGTGTTGCAAAGGTATTATCAATAATAAGCGGAACGCCATGTGCATGAGCGGCATTTGCAAATTTCTCAATATCCAAAACATTAAGCGCAGGGTTAGCGATAGTTTCGCCGAAAACTGCCTTAGTATTATCCTTAAAAGCGGCATTGAGTTCTTCATCAGAGCAATCGGGAGAAACAAAGGTAAACTCGATACCCATTCTCTTCATAGTAACTGCGAAGAGATTATATGTTCCGCCATAAATTGCCGAAGAAGCAACAATATGGTCGCCGCAAGAGGCAATATTAAAGATAGAGAAGAATGAAGCTGCCTGACCCGAAGAGGTAAGCATAGCTGCAGTTCCGCCCTCTAACTCACATATTTTAGCAGCAACAGTATCGCAGGTTGGGTTTTGAAGGCGAGAATAGAAATATCCGCTGGCCTCCAAATCAAAAAGCTTACCCATATCTTCACTGGTTGCATATTTAAAGGTTGTGCTCTGGATAATCGGAACCTGTCTAGGTTCACCGTTACCGGGGGTATATCCGCCCTGAACACATTTAGTTCCTAATTTTAAATTACTCATAAGATTCACTCCAAACCAAAAACTTTTTTAGCGTTTATATTTAGTATACACTCTATTTCCCATTTTTCAAGTCCAAGAGATAAAAAATATTCAAATTCGGACTTATACGACCACATAGGATAGTCTGTTCCAAACAGCACCTTATTAGCACCAAAGCGATGAATTATCTCACTAGCTCTTGCCTTTTCCATAAAGGCAAAACAAGAAGAACAGTCAACATAAAAATTATCAATATCGCAAAGCCTTTCGCAAGCTTCATCCCAAACAGACCAACCGCCAAGATGCGCTCCAACAATAGTTAAACCTCTGTATATTTCAAGAATCGGTAACATTCGGTTGGGGTTAGAGTAATCGTATCTGTGGTCGCCCGTGTGCATCAATATCGGCAGCTTTCTTTGCTCGCAAAGCTCATAAATTTTAAGGCATCTGTAATCATCTATCTTAAAAGCCTGAATATCAGGATGAAGCTTAACACCTTTAAGACCCAATTCTAAAAGATGCTCAATATCACCCTTTATATCAGCGCTATCGGGATGAAGAGTGCCAAGTCCTGTGAACCTGCCGCCCGAATTTTTAACACTTTCTGCTATAAATTCATTTATGCTTTTAACCTGTTTCGGCGCAGTTGCAACCGACTGAACTATAAAATGGTCAATCCCAGCTTCTATTCCCTTTTCAATAAGGTCGCTTGCGGTTCCATCATAAACCGAATGAAGTCCGTAAAAACCATCGGTGCCTGCAACCGCCCTTGATGCGATTTTTTCGGGATAAATATGACAATGGGAATCAATAGTGAAAATTCCGTTAACCATCTTAACCCTTCTTAAGTCCTAATTTTTCAGCGGCTTCTTCTCTCATTTTGTATTTCAAAATTTTACCTGCCGCATTCATCGGGAAGCTATCAACAAAGTCAATATACCTCGGCACCTTATGTCGAGCCATATTAGCCGCAATATAAGCCTTCATTTCATCCTCAGTCATAGTTTCTCCCTTTTTAAGAATAATTGAGGCCATAATTTCCTCGCCGTATTGCTCATCGGGAACACCTATAACCTGAACATCACGAACCTTATCGCAGGTATAAATAAATTCTTCTATTTCCTTAGGATAGATATTTTCTCCGCCTCTGATTATCATATCCTTAAGTCTGCCTGTTATGAGATAATTGCCGTCTTCTCTTCGGCAAGCAAGGTCGCCTGTATGAAGCCAGCCTTTTTCATCAATTGCTTCGGCTGTGGCTTTAGGCATTTTATAATAACCCTTCATTATGTTATAACCACGGGCCACAAACTCACCGTTAACCCCATCAGGACAATCTTCCCCTGTTTCAGGGTCGATAATCTTGCACTCAACATTAGCAAAAGCGCTACCAACAGTTTCGGTTCTAACCTCTAAGGAGTCGTAGTAGCTACTCATAGTGCAACCGGGTGAAGCCTCGGTTTGACCATAAACCGAAACTATTTCTTTCATATTCATAACCTTAGTTGCCTTTTTCATAAGGTCGGCAGGACAGTTGGCGCCCGCCATAATACCAACCCTCATATATGAAAAATCGGTTTTTTCAAAGTCAGGGTGCTGCATCATTGCTATAAACATAGTCGGCACGCCGTTAAATGCAGTTATATGCTCCGAATTAACGCAAGCCAAAGAAGATTTAGCCGAGAAATAAGGCATTGGACACATTGTAGCACCGTGGGTCATAGATGCGGTCATAGAAAGCACCATTCCAAAGCAATGGAACATCGGCACCTGAATCATCATTCTATCGGCTGTTGAAAGCTCCATATGGTCGCCTATATATTTTCCGTTATTAACAACATTATAGTGGGTTAACATAACACCCTTCGGGAAGCCTGTTGTTCCCGAGGTATACTGCATATTGCAAACATCGTCTTTATCAACTAAAGCCGCCATTCTATGCACCTCTTCAAGCGGAACCTGAGAAGCACGAGCCGTTGCTTCCCCCCAAGTTAAACAACCCTTTTGCTTGAAGCCAACGGTTATGGCATTTCTAAGGAACGGAAGTCTTTTAGCATGAAGCGGAGTGCCGGGCTCGGTTTTATCAAGCTCAGGACAAAGCTCAGCTATAATCTCCCCGTAACTGCAATCCTTGGCGCCCTCGGTCATAATAATTGTATGTGTATCCGACTGTCTAAGCAAATACTCAATCTCATGAATTTTATAAGCAGTATTAACCGTTACTAAAACCGCACCGAGCTTAACAGTTGCCCAAAATGCGATATACCATTGAGGAACATTTGAAGCCCAAACAGCAACGTGAGTTCCTGCCTTAACACCAAGAGATATCAAAGCACGGGCGAAATTATCAACATCATCTCTAAACTCGCTATAAGTTCTTGTGTAATCAAGGGTTGTGTATTTAAAGGCATACTGGTCGGGAAATTCCTCAACCATTCTATCAAGCACATCCGAAAAGGTTGCATCTATAAGCTGGTCCTTTTCCCAAACATATTTGCCCGTATGGGCACGATTATAATAAAGCGCCGACTCATTTTTAGAAGTATCTCCAAACTGCTTAACAAAGTTAACAAACTGAGCGAAAATAATCTCCATATCATCGAGCTCTTCACACCATTTTGGGTCCCATTCAAGCGAAATAAAGCCATCAAAGTTCACCGAGCGAAGTGAGAGCATCATCTCATCAATTGGCAGCTCGCCCTCCCCGATAAGACAAAATTCATTGCCACCTTCGGTTTTTATAGCATCCTTAATATGAACATGCTTAATATAAGCTCCTAGATTTTTAATGGTGGTCTCGGGCTGCTCATTCTCGTTAAAATATGGCCAATACATATCCCAAAGCGCCGCTAAATTATCGCAAGCAAAGCTATCCAACAAATCACGAAGGCGGGCAGTATCAGCGAAAGGACCGCTCGTTTCAACAAGCAAGGTAACCCCTGCTTTTTCGGCAATCGGCAAAACCTCACCTATGAACTTTGAAATGTTTTCAGTTTTCTCCTCTATATTATCGCTTCCGCATGCTCTGATTCTGATATTCTCAATATGAAGTCTTGAGGCGATATCAATACAAGCCTTAATTTCTTTAAGGCTTTCTTCTTTATTTTCTTTAGAAGAGGGGTCGCAAACGGTATCAATACAAGGAATAGAAAGCTTTAATTCATATAATTTTCTAAGAGTTTTGGCGGTGGAATAATCTTGAAAAGCGCCATCCTTAGCGGTGAAAAGCTCACCATATATATTATGAAGCTCAATTCCTTTAAACTTTAAATCCTTTGCGATTTCGCAAAAATCCTCAAAGGTGCGATTATGCCAACCCTTTGTTGAAAAGGATAATTTCATCTTTTATGCCTCCTCGTAAACAATCTTGTTTACAGCTCCTAAATAAGCCTTAATGCTGGCTCCCATAATATCGGTTGAAATTCCGTTACCCGAATAAAGCTTACCGCCTGAGCGAAGCTTAACAAGAGCCTTAGCCATAGCCTCTTTACCCTCGGTAACCGATTGAATTTGGAAATCATCAAGCTCATAGTGATGACCTATGATTTGCTCAATAGCCAAGAAAGCAGCATCAACAGGGCCGTTTCCAAGAGATACTCCCTGCATTCTCTCTCCTGCTT
The DNA here is from genome assembly GCA_904502215.1 of Clostridiaceae bacterium. Taxonomy (GTDB): domain Bacteria; phylum Bacillota; class Clostridia; order Oscillospirales; family Acutalibacteraceae; genus UBA737. The sequence continues at coordinate 4,685 of CAJGDQ010000032.1, read as the reverse complement.
TTTCAAGTGTTATTTGAGCGGTTGAGGAAATGATATTTCCATTATTTATAACATAGTTTATAAGCTTATAGGTTGGCTCAACCTGCAAAGCAACGCTTGCAACAATAGCATCAAGCTCTTTAGCACCAACATTCTTTTTCTCAGCAACACGCAAAAATTCCTCATAAACCTTGCTTGAATCCTCAACCGAGAGGTCGTATCCGAGCTTCATAACAGCCGTTATAACTGCCGATTGCTCATCATTTTTATCAAGCTTTATTCCGCTATCAAGAGTCTCTGCAACCGTAACAGCACTTTTTTCATTTTTAGCGTTGCCTGTAATCCAGTTAACCTGTTTGATAATGCGGTTAAGCTCGGTATATTTAACGTTAGCGGTTAAATCATAATTATCTCCGCAGTTTTTAATTATTCCCGCAAAGGTTTCAACAGGAACTATCTCACCCGAAACATCGGTCTTAACGGTGTTTGCACCATTTGTTACAGCGGTTATAGCATTAGCGGCAGCAAGGCCGTTTTTATTATCGCACATAACTCCGATTTCAACATTCTTATCAGCTAATATAACCTTTATTTCATTTATAAATTCTTTAAATGAATCAGGCATCATTAAGGCCGCACTATCGCAAACCGTGATTAAATTAGCACCCATATCTGCAGCGGCGATTATAAATTCCTTTAACTCTGCCTTTTCAGCTCTGGTGGCATCAATAGCGCAAAATTCAACATCTTCCACCTTGGTTTTTGCAAGAGAAACGAGTTCCTTAATCAACTCGAGCATTTTATTTGCTTTTTTATGGCAAACATACTCCATTCCAACAGTTGAAACGGGAAGCTCAACCCTAATTCTCGGCTTTTTAGCAGTTTGAAGAGCCGAAGCGGCTTTTTCAACACCCTCAGCATTCATGCCTGCGCCTACCGAAATTATGCTTTCTTTAACAAAGGAAGCAATGGTTTTAATAAGCAAGGTATCGGTTTTAACATTTTCTATTCTGGGCAATTCAATAGCATCAACGCCAAGCTTTTCAAACTGGCGGGAAATTTCAATCTTTTCCTTGAAACTGAAAAGGCTATTTTCTCTACAAAGTGTTCTTTCTGCTATTTTAATTTTCATAATTACTTACCTCACATTTGAAAATAAAAAACCCTGAGACTGCATCTTATGCAATCTCAGGGACGAAATTCTATTCCGCGTTACCACCCTGATTACCGCTTATACACGGTCTCTCAATAAGGCTCTAACAAGCCTGTTGCCATGATAACGGGGCAAGCCGTAACAGCTTACTGCAATTTTCAGCCGTTCTGCTCAGGAATGAGACTTAACTTTAAACCTTAGTATCGACTTGCACCAAACGCCGACTCTCTGAAACTAACCGAATAAAGAATAATTCCTTCATTGCATTTAATTTAATAAAGTGATTATATCATCGCAATACCGCTTTGTCAAGCCTTTTTTGCTTTGTATCTCTTCCAGATAACCCAAAGCGGACCTGATACGAAGAGAGATGTTACAGCACCCGAAACTAAACCGAATGCCATAGGAATAGCAAAGGTTCTAAGGGTTGTTAAACCATAAATCTCGGAAACAACTATAATAGTTGCAACAGCTAAGAAGGTTGTAACAGTTGTTACAATATTTCTTATCATAACCTTATTAACACTCATATTTACAAGGTCGCCGATTTCCATATCGGGATTAAGCTTTCTGTTCTCACGAACACGGTCATAAATAACGATGGTATCATTAAGCGAATAACCGAGTATTGTGAGCACTACTGCCATAAAGTTAAGGTCAATTTGAAGTCCGAAGAATACGCAGGTGAAGAATGCGATAAGCACATCGAAAACAAGGGCGCAAAGAGCGGTTAAGGCCGCCGAAACACCACCGATTTTTCTAAAGCGGAAGCCAACATATATAACAACAAGAATTGAGGTTATAACAACTGCAACCAAAGCCTTCAAGAAAAAGCTTCCTGCAACGGTTGGGCTTACCGAGTTAGAATTATAAAGAACAATCTTATTATCCTTAAACTTCTTTTCGAGCTCACCGCTCAAGTTCTTTTGGTCCTCAGCCGAAACAGCATCCTTACCAACAAGGGCAATCTCAAAGGTTTGAGTGTTGCCGGCAAGAGCGGTGCTCTTGCTTACGGTAAAAGGACTTTTAATAACGGTTTTAACGGTATCCTCTATATCCTTATCAGCGATATCGCCTGTATAAGAATAAGAAATCTTAGTGCCACCGCTAAAGTTAATATCAAGATTAACTCCAAAGAAGGAGAAAACAGTTCCTGCAATAAAGATTACAGCATATACCAAAACAACCCATTTAAAAGCTTTGTTAAAATCAATTTTAAACTCACGCATTGTTGTTACCTCCATAAAGCCAGGGTTTTCTGAGGAATTTAAGACGTGAAACGCTCTTTAACATCCACTTAGAAGCAAGAACACCCATAATAAGATTGAAGATAACACCTATGAGCAAGGTATATCCGAAGGAATAGATAGTTCCTGTTATAGAGGTTCCAAAGAGGGACATAAGGGGTGAGAAGATTTTTCCGAACAAGCTATCGGGAGTTCCGAAAGCACCCATAAGAACTATAGATACAATAACGATGGTAACGTTACCATCAACAATAGCACTTAAGCTGTTCTTAAATCCGCTGTCAATAGCGCCGTCAATGGTTTTGCCCTTCTTGAACTCATCTCTAATTCTCTCGGCGGCGATAACATTACAGTCAACACCAACACCGATAGAAAGGATTATACCTGCAATACCGGGAATTGTTAAGGTGAAGCTTTCAGCAGAACTGAAATATCCCGAAATGCAAGCAATAGAGCCTGCCAACTGACCAAGAAGTGCAATAGCTGCAACAAAGCCATTAAGACGGTATCTTAAAATCATAAGAAGGCAAACAACGCCAAATGCGATAGAGCCCGCAATAACCATAACTCTTAATGCATCAGAGCCAAGAGTTGGAGAAATAACCTGAAGCTTACTATCATCAACAGTTAAGGCAAAGGGAAGCGCACCTGCGTTAATCTTATCAGCCAAAGCCTTAGCCGCATCAGCACTTTCCATACCTGTTATGTATGCCTCGCCTGTTGTGATGGCGGTATTAACAGTTGGAGCCTGAATCATAACATCATCCATCCAAATGGAAACAGTTTTGCCAACAAGCTCTGCGGTTGCCTTTGAAAACTTGCTTTTACCGGCATCGGTGAAGTTAAGATAAACAGCATATCCGCCATTTTCATCCATACCCGGCTCAGCGCTCTTAATATCAGCCGCACCGCTTAAAATAACCTGTTCTTTATCCTGCTCACGACAGAATGTTAAAAGAGCGGTTTCGCCAAGCTCCTGAACAGCAGCGGCTGCATCAAAGTTGCTTTCCTCGGCAGCCCAAGGGAAGCGAACGATTATTTGATGATTGTTAGCATCGGTATAAACCTCATAATCGGTTATATTCTTGTTAACCATACGGGTTTCAATAATTGCTTTAGCGGCATCCATATCCTCGGCAGTTATTTCAACATCCTGCTTATCGGGCGAGAAAACGGCCTCAACACCGCCTCTTATATCGATACCCCATCTGATATCCTTAGCACCTTTAAGATAAATTTCTCTGGTATCACCCTTATAGTTTTCAACGCCAAAGAAGGCGGTAAAAGCCAACGCCAAAATCAAAATGAAAACTATAAAGAACACCGGCTTGCCTATAGGTTTGGTTCTCATTGGCAAATCCTCCAACTTCTTTAATTCTTAAAATTATCTCTTTTGATTATACCTATATTTTAAAATAAAGTCAACTTATTATTTAGAAAGAAGCTTCTCCAAAGCGGCATATTTAATAGCAACACAAAGCACCGCCGAAGCCTTTTTAATTTCCTCAACCGAGGGGTATGAGGGAGCAATTCTGATATTGGAATCCTTGGGGTCTTTTCCGTAAGGGTAGGTGGCTCCCGCAGGGGTTAAAATCATTCCTGCATTAGCGCAGAGCTGCTCAACCCTCTTAGCGCAGCCCTCAAGCAAATGAAGGCTTATAAAATATCCTCCCTTTGGATTATTCCAACGGATAATGGAATTGCCCGAAAGTTGTTTCTCAAGTTCTTCCAAAACAGCCTCAAATTTTGGTCTCAAAACGCTTGCATGCTTCTTCATATGCTCTAAAACAGCCTCAGCCGATGCGAAAACACGAGCATGTCTTAACTGGTTAAGCTTATCGGGACCTATGGTTTGGAATTTCATTCTTCCCTTTAATAAAGCCACATTATTCGGACTTGCCGCCTCAACTGCAACTCCGGCTCCCGGGAAGGTTATCTTTGAGGTTGAAGTGAAGATAATCGGAAGGTCGGGATTGCCCGCCTTAACGCACTCGGTATAAAGATTTAAAAGCTTATCGCCATCTTCATATAAATCGTGAACCGCATAAGCATCATCCCAAAAAATTCTGAAATCCCCTGCGGCAGGCTTCAAAGTGGCAAAGCGCCTTACAACCTCATCGCTATAGGTGATTCCTTCGGGGTTTGAATACTTAGGAACGCACCAGATACCCTTAACCGAGCTATCCTTAACAAGCTCTTCAACAACATCCATTAAAGGACCGTTTTCATCCATTTCAACAGGTATAAGCTCAATGCCAAAATATTCAGTTATTGCAAAATGGCGGTCATATCCCGGAACGGGACAT
>CAJGDQ010000031.1 GCA_904502215.1 Clostridiaceae bacterium | reverse complement strand
GTAATAAGGAGAAATAAAAATGAATAAAGCTACTCGTGCTGCGGTTATCGCAGGCACCTGGAAAATGAATAAAACTCCCACTGAAACTACCGCTCTCATCAACGAAATGAAGCCTTTGGTTGCAGGAGCTGACTGCAAGGTTGTTCTTTGCGTTCCCTTTATTGATATCCCTGCCGCTGTTGAGGCAGCTAAGAACTCCAATATTGAAATCGGAGCTGAGAATGTTCACTTCAGGGCTTCAGGTGCATATACAGGCGGAATTTCTGCCCAGATGCTTGTTGAATCAGGCGTTAAGTATGTTGTTATCGGCCACAGTGAGAGAAGACAGTATTTCGGTGAGACCGACCAAACTGTTAATCTTCGCACCTTAGCTGCAGTTAACGCTGGTCTTACCGCTATCGTTTGCGTTGGTGAAACCTTAGAGCAAAGAGAACTCGGTTATACCGAAACTCTTCTTAAATTCCAAACCAAAATGGCTCTTACCAATGTAACTAAAGAGCAATTAAAGAATATCATCATCGCTTATGAGCCTGTTTGGGCTATCGGAACAGGCGTTACCGCAACTGCTGAGCAGGCTGATGAGGGCAACGGCTATGTTCGTGAGGCTATTGCCGAGGTTTACGGCAAAGAGGTTGCTGAAACCGTTACTATTCAGTGTGGCGGTTCTATGAACGCTAAGAATGCTGATGAATTAGTTGCTAAAGCTAATGTTGACGGCGGTCTTATCGGCGGTGCTTCCCTTAAAGCCGAAGATTTTGCAGTTATCGTTAAAGCTGCAAGCAAATAATCGGAGAGATAAAATATGAAAAAACCTATAGTTTTAACTATTATGGACGGCTTCGGCTTTAACCCTGAAAAGCAAGGTAACGCTATTGAAGCCGCTTCTACCCCACGCCTTGATAAAATTTTTGCCGAATGCCCCACAACCAAAATCGGAGCTTCGGGTATGGATGTTGGTCTTCCTGATGGTCAAATGGGCAACAGCGAGGTTGGTCATACCAATATCGGCGCAGGCAGGGTTGTTTATCAAGAGCTCACCAGAATTACCAAATCCATTAAGGATGGCGACTTCTTTAATAATGCCGCATTCTTGAAGGCTGTTGAAAACTGCAAAGCAAACAACAGTGCGCTTCACCTTATGGGACTTTTATCCAACGGCGGTGTTCATTCACACAACGAGCATCTCTATGCTTTAGTTGAGCTTGCTAAGAAAAACGGTCTTGAAAAGGTTTATATCCACGCCCTTTTGGATGGCAGAGATGTTCCCCCTTCAAGTGCTGCTGATTTTATTGACGAGCTAAACTCCAAGCTCGAGGAAATCGGTTGCGGAAAGCTTGCAACTGTTCTCGGAAGATTCTACGGAATGGATAGAGATAACCGTTGGGAAAGAGTTGAAAAGGCTTATGCCGCTTTGGTTTATGGCGAAGGCGTTCAAACCAATGATGCTGCCTCCGCAGTTCGTGAGTCTTACACTATGCTCGATGAAGAAGGAAAAAACATAACTGATGAGTTTGTATTGCCAACAGTTGTTGCAGGCACCGAGCGTATTAAGACAAATGACAGTGTTATTTTCTTCAACTTCCGTCCCGATAGAGCAAGAGAAATCACCAGAACCTTTGTTGATGATGATTTCGCAGGCTTTACAAGAAGAGGCGGAAGACAAAAGGTATTCTATGTTTGCTTTACTCAGTATGATGCTTCTATGCCAAATGTTGAGGTTGCATTTAAACCCCAAAGCTTAACCAACACCTTGGGCGAGTTCCTTGCAAATAAGGGATTAACTCAGCTTAGAATTGCCGAAACCGAAAAATATGCCCATGTAACCTTCTTCTTTAATGGAGGCCGTGAGGTTATGTTTGATGGTGAAGATAGGATCCTTGTTAATTCTCCAAAGGTTGCAACCTATGACCTTCAGCCTGAAATGAGTGCCGAGCCTGTTTGCGATAAGGTTTGCGAGGCTATTGAAAGCGGAAAATACGATGTTGTTATCCTCAACTTTGCAAACTGCGATATGGTTGGACACACAGGATTTTTCGATGCTGCAGTTAAAGCTGTTGAAACTGTTGATACCTGCGTTGGCAGGGTTGCCGATTCGGTTGAAAAGATGAATGGAATTATGCTTCTCACTGCCGACCACGGAAATGCCGACCGTATGCTTGATATCGATGGCTCACCCTTTACTGCTCACACAACTAACCTTGTTCCTTTCTCGGTTATCGGAAAGGATTGCAAGCTTCGTGAGGGTGGAAAGCTTTGCGATATTTCTCCAACAATCATTAAACTCTTAGGACTTGAACAGCCCTGCGAAATGACCGGAGAATCAATTATACTTTAATAAAACTAACAAAAAGCTCCCTCTCGGGAGCTTTTTTATTTGCTTTCAGTTTCTTTTGAAGGGGTTACTGCTTGTTGTTTTTTAAGGGTAACGCTAACCTTATTCAAACTGTTATTTTTTGTTGTTAAATTAACCGAAATTGAGTTTTTATCAGCATAATAGCCTTTTGGAATTGTATAGGTTAAATTATAATTTCCATAATTAAGGCCTTCCTTTAAAACAACACCGCTTGCATTTGTTGTTCCGATAGAGGTTTCAACATTTGCCATCGGCTTTCCATCAGCATCCTTAACGGTTACCTCAAGGGCTGCTGAAAATCTGATATTAGATGGGGTTGATACAACCATCAAAGGCCATTGTGGGTCAGGACCATACCACATACGCTCAATAGCGCACATTTCAGGGCCGTTATCGTTTCCAACATGATAAAGCCAGTTATATCCGTTCTTATAGCCGGCATAAACTGCAACGTGGCTTGCATAATCGGCATTAGAACCATAGTTTTTAAAGAAAACAACCGAGCCTATCGGGATATTTGCGGCACTCTTATAATGAATCCAACCGCTTGAATCCTTTGAGGCGGTAAACGGAATTGCCGAGGAATAACCCTTTGCAATCCAATCCTTAGCAGCTATATACCAATCGTTAGCACTATAAGACCTATTAGGACGGGTTAAAGATGAGGTATCAATTCCTGCAACATTAGGTAGATAGTTGAAATAAACATAAGTAACATAAGACGCGCAAACCAAATCTCCCTTTTCAAAAAAGGCTATATCGGGTTTCCCGTTTGCATTTGTTTCATAGCCCGATGTTCCGCCATCATAATCATAACCTATGTTGGAAAGTATTCCCATTCCTCTTTTACTTGCGGCAGGGATATATGTCCACATTTTGCCAAGTGAACGATGATAATCAAGCTTATAACCGGTATAAACCAAGGAATCCATAAAGATATTGTTTTCAATATTCATATTAGTATTGTATTTATACCCCGAGGTTATAGTTTGGGATGGAGCAGGTGCAGGGGCAGGCTTTGAGGCAACAGGCTTGCTGCTCTCGGCAGGCTCTTCTAAAACTATTTCGGAAGAAACAATTTCCTCACTTGAAACCTCTTCTTCGCTTGAAACCTCCTCTTCGCTTGAAACAACAGGCTTGGGCTCGGGTTTGTTAGAGTTAACCGCAAGCAGAGAGCCAACAGTTATAGCAGCCACAACAACCAAAGCTATTACCGCCGAAATCAATTTGTGGGCATAAATGATTCCAAGTATTGCTAAAAATTTATTTTTCATAATTATCCTCTTTTTTAAATAATAATTATTAACCGCAAACTATTTTAGTAAATAACAAGCAAAAAGTCAAGTATTGCTTGATTTTGGCTGTAAAAAATTGAAAAATATTGAAATTTTTTATTGACTGAAATAAAAAATAGTAGTATTCTAATAAGGTATAAAAAATTAGGAGGAAAACTATTATGTTTAAATCAGAGTATTTGCAAAAGGTTTATGCTTCGGTTGAAGCTAGAAACCCCGGCGAAAATGAGTTTTTGCAGGCAGTTCGCGATGTTCTTGAATCGTTAGAGCCTGTTGTTATGCAGGACAGTAAGTTTGAGAAAAACGGCGTTATCGAGCGTATGGTTGAGCCTGAGCGTATGATTAGCTTCCGTGTTTCCTGGGTTGATGATAATGGTCAGGTTCAGGTTAATAGAGGTTATAGAGTTCAGTTCAACTCGGCTATCGGTCCTTATAAGGGCGGTCTTCGTTTCCACCCTTCCGTTAACGCTTCAATTATGAAGTTCTTAGGCTTTGAACAAACCTTTAAAAACAGCCTTACCGGTCTTCCTATGGGCGGCGGTAAAGGTGGTTCGGATTTCGACCCCCGTGGCCGTTCCGATGGCGAAATTATGCGTTTCTGCCAAAGCTTTATGACCGAGCTTGCTAAGCATATCGGAGCTGATACTGACGTTCCCGCAGGTGATATCGGTGTTGGCGCTCGTGAGGTTGGTTATCTCTATGGTCAATATAAGAGACTTCGCAACGAGTTCACCGGAGTTTTAACCGGTAAAGGCCGTTCATTCGGCGGTTCTTTGATTCGCCCTGAGGCTACAGGCTTTGGCGCTGTTTACTATGCAGTTGAAATGCTTAAGACTTTTGGCGAGGATATCAAGGGCAAAACCTTTGCAGTTTCGGGCTTCGGAAACGTTGCTTGGGGAACTGTTAAAAAGGTTAACGAGCTTGGCGGTAAGGTTGTTACCGTTTCAGGACCTGACGGTTACATATATGACGAAGATGGCATTTGCACCGAAGAAAAGATTAACTTCTTACTCGAGATGAGAGCTTCAGGCCGTGATAAAGTTAAGGACTATGCTGATAAATTCGGCGTTCCTTACTTTGAGGGCAAGAGACCTTGGGAAGTTAAGGTTGATGTTGTTATGCCTTGCGCCACTCAAAATGAGGTTGGCCTAGAAGATGCTAAGAATATAGTTGCTAACGGCGTTAAATACTATGTTGAGGTTGCTAATATGCCCACAACTGACGAAGCCGTTTCCTATCTTAAGGCTAATAAGGTTGTTATCGCTCCTTCTAAGGCAGTTAATGCCGGTGGCGTTGCAGTTTCGGGTCTTGAAATGAGCCAAAACTCTATGCGTTACAGCTGGACTGCTGAAGAGGTTGATGCTAAACTTCATCAGATTATGTCTGACATTTATAAGAATTCTTGGGAAGCTGCCAAGAAATACGGCATGGAGGGCGACCTCATTGCCGGTGCTAACATCGCAGGCTTCGAAAAGGTTGCAGATGCTATGATAGCTCAGGGTGTTGCATACTAATTTAAAAATTAAAATTTTTAAGGGAAGAGTTTTGCTCTTCCCTTTTTTTGTTTTATATAAAAATTTTACTGATATTTTGTGCATTTTGCGGAAAAGTATTAAAAGAAATATTTTTGGAGGTTTTTATATGAAACGAAAACTTTTATCCCTTTTAACAGCTATTTTTTGCGTTATTTCCTGTTTTTCTCTCGCCTCTTGCGGCGAAAAGGAAAAATCTCAGGTTTATTTTTTGAATTTCAAACCTGAATCGGCAAGTGTTTATGAAAAGCTTGCAAAAGAATATGAAGAAGAAACAGGCATTAAGGTTAAGGTTGTAACTGCTGCTGCAAACAACTATGAGCAAACCTTAAAATCCGAAATTGCCAAGAACGATGCTCCTACGATTTTTCAGGTTAACGGCCCTATCGGCTATAATTCTTGGAAGAATTACTGCCTTGATATAAAGGATAGCCGCCTTTATTCCTTTTTGTCCGATAAAGACCTTGCCATAACAGAGGGTGATGGTGTTTATGCTATTCCTTATGTTGTTGAGGGTTATGGAATCATATACAACGATGCCATAATGAAAAAGTATTTTGCATTACCCGATAAAAAATCAAATCTTACCGATGCCAAAGAAATTGATAGCTTTGAAAGTCTTAAAACGGTTGTTGAAGATATGACAGCCAAAAAAGAACAACTTGGAATAAAGGGTGTTTTTGCTTCGACATCTCTTTCCTCAGGTGAGGATTGGCGTTGGCAAACACATCTTTTGAATGTTCCCTTATATTATGAAATACTTGAAAAGGGCAAAAAGCCTGATGCAACCCTTTCTCTTTTGGATGCAAACGAGATTGAATTTAAGTATGCCGATAAATTTTCGGGTATTTTTGACCTTTATACCAACAACTCAACAACCGCCAAAACCTTATTAGGCTCGAAATCGGTTGCCGATTCTATGGCTGAATTTGCTTTAGGAGAGGCGGCTATGGTTCAAAACGGCAACTGGGCCTGGTCTCAAATTGCAGGTGTTAAGGGCAACACCGTCAAGGAATCTGATATAAAAATGCTCCCAATCTATATGGGAATTGAGGGTGAAAAGGGTCAAGGCATTTGCATTGGCACCGAAAACTATTTCGCAATAAATAAAAACGCCGATGAAGCAAGTCAAAAGGCTTCACTCGATTTTCTTGAATGGCTCTTTTCAAGCAAAACCGGTAAGAAATATGTAACTGAATATTTAGGCTTCATAACTCCGTTTAACACCTTTACAGAAAGCGAGCTTCCAAACGACCCCTTAGCAAAAGAAATTGCAGCCTATATGAACAATGATTCGATTAAAAATATTCCTTGGGCTTTCAGTGCTTTCCCGAGCGAAAACTTTAAAAAGGATGTTGGCAGTGCTCTGCTCGACTATGTTCAGGGTGCAAAGAAATGGGACGAGGTTAAAAAAACTGTAAGTGATAGTTGGAAGAGAGAAAGAGGCTAATGAGAAACCCTGCTAAACGCTATTTTTTCATTTTTGTTTTGCCAACCCTTTTGGCATTTCTAATAGCCTTTGTTATCCCTTTTATTTTAGGATTTTTCCTTTCATTTACTGAGTTTACAACGGTTAATGATGCCACCTTTGTTGGTTTTTCCAACTATATAAAGGCCTTTAGTGATGATAACTCTTTTTTAAATGCCCTTTGGTTTACGGTTAGCTTTGCTATAACCTCGGTTATAAGTATAAATGTTATTGCATTTCTTTTAGCCCTTATGCTAACAAGAACTGTTCCTGCAACAAAGTTTTTTAGAACTATATTTTTTATGCCGAATCTAATAGGCGGAATAGTGCTGGGTTATATATGGCAGGTTATAATTAACGGGGTTCTATATAGGTTTAATTATTCTATAACCTCAAGTGCTACCTTTGGTTTTTGGGGACTTGTAATCCTTATGAACTGGCAAATGATAGGCTATATGATGATAATTTATATAGCAGGCATCCAAAATATCCCAACAGATATTATAGAAGCCTCTAAGGTTGATGGAGCGGGCACATTCACAACACTTCGCAAGGTGATTATCCCATCAGTTATGCCCTCAATTACCATTTGCCTCTTTTTAACCATAACCAACTCCTTTAAGCTATTTGATTCAAATTTAAGTCTAACTGCGGGAGCTCCCGGCAACAAAACACAAATGGTGGCTCTTGATATTTATAACACCTTTTATTCGAGAACAGGCTTTGAGGGAGTTGGTCAAGCCAAGGCGGTTATATTCTTTATAATAGTTGCAATAATCGCCTTAGCACAGCTCAAATTCACAAGAGGAAGAGAGGTTGAGCACTAATGAAAGAAAAGGCTTTAAACCGATTACTTTTTATTATTTTGCTATTTATGGCTTTAGTTTTTATTTTCCCTGTTTTTATAGTGCTCATCAACTCATTTAAGATAAGATTTTCAATTGCTTCAAACCCTTTTGAGTTCCCCAATGCCGACACCTTTACAGGACTTGAAAACTATACCGAAGGCATTAAAAATACAGGCTTTTTCTCGGCTTTCGGTTGGTCGCTTTTTATAACAGTTTTCTCTGTTGCGGCAATAGTTATTTTCACCTCGATGACAGCCTGGTATATAACAAGGGTTAAGGGCTTCTTTAATAATCTTTTATATTATGCTCTTGTTTTCTCAATGATAGTTCCCTTCCAAATGGTTATGTTTACTATGTCCAAAACGGCTAATGTTTTAGGGCTTGACAATCCCATAGGAATTATTTTAATCTATTTAGGTTTTGGAGCAGGACTTTCAGTTTTTATGTTCTCGGGTTTTATCAAAACTGTTCCTTTAGGGATAGAAGAGGCGGCAACCATTGATGGCTGCAACACCTTTCAGGTTTTTTGGAAGGTTGTTTTCCCTATTCTTAAACCAACAGCCATAACCGTTGCCATTCTTAACACTATGTGGATTTGGAATGATTATCTTCTTCCCTATCTCGTTATCGGCAACGATTATAAAACCATTCCTATCGCCGTTCAGTATTTAAAGGGCGGTTACGGTTCGGTTGATATGGGAGCTTTGATGGCAATGCTCGTGCTATCAATTATACCTGTTGTTATTTTTTATCTTTTAAGCCAAAAATATATTATAAAAGGAGTGGCCTCGGGTGCTGTTAAGGGATAGAGAAAATAAAAATCTTAAAAGCGGAATTTTATTGCCGCTAACATCTCTTCCTGATAAACACGGCATCGGCTCATTAGGAAAATCGGCTTTTTGGTTTCTTGATTTTCTAAGAGAAAGCAATCAAAGCTATTGGCAGCTGCTCCCACTTTGTCCTTTCGGCAAGGGCAACTCGCCATATAGCTCTTATAGCTCCTTTGCAGGAGAAATTTTGCTTATTGATATAGATTATTTGGTTGATATAGGGCTGTTATCTCCCGAAACCGAAATTCCGAGCTTTCCTAAAAATATAGATTACAATGCGGTTAGGCGTTATAAAATACCTCTTTTAAAAAAGGCTTGCGAAAACTTTGATGAAAATAACAAGGCCTTTAGAAACTTCAAAAATGAAAATAACTATTGGCTTTATGATTTTTCTCTTTTTATGGCAATAAAGGATAGCTATTTAGGAGCCCCCTTTTATAATTGGGATGACCCGCTAAAATACCGATTTCCTGATGCTATAAAAGAATTTGAAGAAACCCATCAAAAAGAAATCCTTTTTTATGAAATAACCCAATTTTTGTTTTATGAACAATTTTATCGCCTTAAGGGTTATGCTCAAAAATGCTCGGTTAAGCTTATTGGCGATATGCCATTTTATGTATCGCTTAACAGCGCTGATGTTTGGAGCAATCCTAATTGTTTCAGGCTCGGGCGTGATATGAAGCCTCTCTTGGTTGCAGGGGTGCCGCCCGATTTATTTTCAAGTGACGGTCAGCTTTGGGGAAATCCTATATACGATTGGGATTATTTAAGAAAAAACAACTATCCCTTTTGGAGAGAACGCTTTTTTCATTTTTCAAAAATGTTCGATACCCTTAGAATTGACCATTTTAGAGCCTTTGCCAACTTTTATACCATTCCATCGTCTGCCAAAACCGCAAAATCGGGCAAATGGGAAAAAGGAATTGGCATTCAGTTTTTTAAAGCTATAAAGGATATAATTAAGCATACCGAAATTATAGCCGAGGACTTAGGAGAAGAAAGTCCCGAGGTTGATAAACTTATTGAAGAAACAGGCTTTCAGAGTATGAAGGTTTTGCAGTTTGCCTTTGATTCCGATTTAAAGGATAGATTTTTGCCTAGAAATTTCTCTAGAAACTGCGTTTGCTATACAGGCACCCACGATAACGATACAACACTTGGCTGGTATGAAAAAGCCGCCCCTAAGGAGCGGCTTATGTTTGATAAATTGGTGCCAAAAATT
>CAJGDQ010000030.1 GCA_904502215.1 Clostridiaceae bacterium | reverse complement strand
TCACCTGCGGCAAAAACGCCATCAATATTCGTTTTGGTTGTTTCATCAGCTATGATATAACCGTTTTCATCAAGCTCAACAGCATCCTTTAAAAATTCTGTTGCGGGTTTTCTTCCTATACTAATGAAAACTCCGTCACAGGAAATTTCAGAAATTTCTCCGCTTAAAATGTTTTTAATTTCAAGGCCCGTTACTCTATTATCGGTTATAAAGTTTTCGGCAGTTGTATTCCATAAGAACTCGATATTTTCCGCCTCTAAAAGCGGTTTTTTATAGATGTTTTCGGCCCTTAGTTTATCTCTTCTATGAATAAGATAAACCTTTTTTGCAAGGCGTGAAAGATAGAGGGCATCGGCTGCTGCCGAGTTTCCGCCGCCTATAACAGCAACTGTTTTATCCTTATAAAATTTGCCATCGCAATGGGCGCAATAATGAACACCACGGCCTACAAGCTCTGCTTCGTTTTCTATTCCTAACTCCCTTGGGTTAGCACCTGAGGCAATAATAACACTTTTGGCAAAAAGGGTTTTGCTATCGGTTATAATTTCTTTAACAGGTTTTGAAAAATCAACCCTTAAAACCTCGCCGTATTCGGTTTTAGCACCAAAACGCTCAGCACCCTGTTGCATTTTCATTCCAAGGGTGAAGCCATCAATTCCCTCATCAAAACCGGGGTAATTATCAATATCTCCCGTTAGAGCCATTTGACCGCCTGCCGATAATTTTTCAATCAAAACAGCATCAAGCCCCGCTCTTGCGGCATATAAAGCGGCAGTATAACCTGCAGGGCCGCCGCCGATAATAATCGTATCAAAAATATGCTCCATAAAGCACCTGCCTAATCTAACAATGCAAGGATTTGAGCTTTAGGTCTGGCGCCCGAAATTTGCTTTACAATTTGCTTGTTTTTGATAACAACAAAGGTTGGAATGGTTGAAACCGAGAAAGCCGATGCTAGCTCGCCCTCCTCATCAACATTGATTTTACCAACTATAATATCTGCTCTTTCCTCAGCGATTTCATCAACAATGGGGGAAACCGTCCGGCAAGGACCGCACCACTCGGCAAAGAAATCAAGCAAAACAGGTTTATCGCTATTTATTATTTCTTCAAAATTTGATTTATTAACACTTATAACTGACATTTATATCATCCTTTCTTTTTTATTCTTTCCTGATTTTATTCTAACATTTAAAATTAACATATTCAATAGATTTTTTATAGAATTATTACCGCAAGGCAAAGTCTTGACTTTTTATCTTGTTTACATTAAAATATTTCTAGGCTAAGGAGGCTTGAATTTATGGAACAAATTCGTAATAAAAAAGGTTTTATATGCGATATGGACGGCGTTATATACCATGGAAGCATAATTCTTCCGGGTGTTGCCGATTTCGTTAATTGGATGATAGATAACGATAAAAAATTTGTATTTTTAACCAATAGTCCCGAGAAAACACCCCACGAGCTTAGTATGAAGCTCGAAAGAATGGGACTCAAGGTTTCTCCCGATAATTTTTATACCAGCGCCATGGCAACTGCCGAGTTTTTGCAAACTCAAAAACCGGGTTGCACCGCCTATGTTATCGGCGAAGCAGGGCTTACGAAGGCTCTATATGACCGCAAAATTTATATGAACGATGTTAACCCCGATTATGTTGTTGTTGGGGAAACGAGAACCTATAATTTCGAGAAGATTGAAAAGGCTATCGAGCTTGTTAATAAGGGTGCTAAGCTAATCGGAACAAATCCTGATATAACAGGACCTACCGAAAAGGGAATTATGCCGGCAACAGGCTCTCTTATAGCGCCGATTGAAATAGCAACAGGAAAGAAGGCATATTTCGTTGGAAAGCCCAACCCGTTAATGCTTCGCCATGGTCTTAGAAAGCTCAACTGCCATAGTGAAGAAATCGCATTTATTGGGGATAGAATGGATACCGATATTATAGCGGGAATCGAATCGAATGTTGACACGGTTTTAGTGCTCAGCGGTGTAACAAGTATGGAAGAAATTGACCGCTTCCCATACCGTCCGAAATACATTCTTGACGGGGTTGGCGATTTGGTGAAATAGAACAAAACAGGCATCAATTTGATGCCTGTTTTTCTTTTGGTCAAAATAACAATGGGAATGCACTTTTCAAGTGCAATATGCAAATAAAACATAGTAAATTTTGATATTAGTGCAGTTTTTTGATTAAAAGTCACAGTTTTTTATTGACAGTTTATTAAATTGATGATAATATATCTGTTGATATATAACAACAACTATATTAAGGGGGATTGTTATGCCGCCAAAAGTTAAAATAACTAAAAATGATATAATAGATACAGCAGTTGATATAGTAAGAAATAGCGGAGCTGAGGCTATTAATGCAAGAAATATTGCGGCAGTTTTGAATTGCTCAACCCAGCCGGTTTTCTCCAACTTTTCAACTATGGAGGAATTAAGGCTTGCAGTTGTTGAGAAGGCAGATATGCTATGCCAAGAGTATATAACCGAAGAAATTGAAAGGGGAGAGTTTCCTGAGTATAAGGCGAGCGGTATGGCATATATTCGATTTGCTAAAGAAGAAAAGGAGCTTTTTAAGCTTTTATATATGAGAGACCGCTCAAAAGAAACGGCTCCTAAAGAATCAAAGCTTAATGATGAAATGAATGATATTGTTTGTAAAAATACAGGTCTTAGCGAGGATGAAGCAAAGCTATTTCATTTTGAGATGTGGGCATTTGTTCACGGAATAGCAGTAATGCTTGCAACCGATTATATCGAGTTAAACCTTGAACTTGCAAGCAAAATGCTGACTGATGCTTATCAGGGGCTCAGAAAAAGTTATAACTTAGGGTGAGAATGATGAATGCTATAGAAATAAAGGGATTAACTAAAAAATATAAAGACACCGTTGCAGTTAATAATCTTTGTCTTTCGATAAAAGAGGGAGAATTGTTTTCATTGCTCGGTGTTAACGGTGCGGGTAAAACAACAACCATAAAAATGCTTTCTTGCCTAACTAAGCCAACAAAGGGCGACGCTTTTTTAAAGGGTAAAAGCATATGCAGTAACTCTGATGAGGTAAAAAGGATTATCGCAGTTTCTCCACAGGAAACCGCAGTAGCTTTGGGGTTATCGGTTTATGAGAACCTTGAACTAATGTGCGGTGTTTATGGTTTCACAAAAGAAAAGAAAAATGAAAAAATCAAGGAACTAACTAAGCTTTTAGGGCTTGAAACGCAAATCGGCAAAAAAGCCGGTAAGCTTTCCGGTGGTTGGCAACGCCGACTTAGTATTGCGATGGCACTTATCAGTGAGCCTCAAATTCTTTTCCTTGATGAGCCAACCCTTGGACTTGATGTTATCGCAAGAAGCGATTTGTGGGATATTATCCGCTCTTTAAAGGGCAAGGTAACAATTATATTAACAACTCATTATATGGAAGAGGCTGAGGCCCTTTCTGACCGTATTGCCATTATGAAGGATGGCGAGCTTCTTATTTGCGAAACCGCCGATAAGATTAAGGAAGCTGCTAACACCGATAATTTTGAAGAAGCTTTTATTAGAATAGTTAAGGGGGCGATGAAATGAGAATGCTTTCGTTTGCCTCAAGAAACACAAAAGAAATATTAAGAGACCCGATAAATTTAGCCTTTGGGTTGGGATTTCCTTTAATTTTGATTCTGTTGCTGAGCGCAATACAGGCGAATATTCCCGTTAAGCTATTTGAAATCGGTCATTTAACACCGGGAATAACGGTTTTCGGACTTTCATTTATGTCATTATTTTCAGCAACAATTATAGCCAAGGATAGAAGCAGTTCTCTTTTGCAAAGGCTATATACAACCCCATTGACAGCGGCAGATTTTATCCTCGGTTATACCTTGCCTATTATACCGCTTGCGATAGCGCAAAGTATTGTTTGCTATATTGCCGCAATAATTTTAGGTCTTGAAATTACGATTAATATTCTATATGCCAATTTGTTAATCATTCCTGTTTCGATACTTTATATTGCTTTGGGTCTTTTATGCGGAAGTCTGCTTAATGATAAACAAGCGGGTGGTATTTGCGGAGCCTTGCTAACAAATGTTTCGGCTTGGCTTTCGGGTATCTGGTTTGATATCGAGCTTATGGGCGGCACATTCAAAAAGATTGCCTATTTGCTTCCTTTTGTTCATGCTGTTGATATGGAAAGAGCAATTCTTTCATCTGATTTCGCAGGCATTTTCCCACATATTTGGTGGGTGCTTGGATATTCGATAGTTTTGCTTGTAATGGCGATAACTGTATTTTTAAGACAAATGAAGAAACAATAGTTGTTCAATAGAAAAAGCCCTGTGCTACAAGCACAGGGCTTTTAAAGTTTATTTGATTATTCTTCAACCTTTTCTTTTGAAAGGATAACGTTAAGGATAATACCAAGAATAAGAGCGGTTGCAATAGATGTGATGGAAATTTTGCCGAAGGAGAGAGATAAACCGCCGATACCTGCGATAAGGATAGCCGAAGCTACGAAGAGGTTTCTGTTTTGGTTTAAATCAACCTTCTGAACCATCTTAAGACCACTAACAGCTATGAAGCCATAGAGAGCCATACAAACACCGCCCATAACGCAAGCGGGGATGGAGTTAACGAAAGCAACAAAGGGGTTTATGAGGGATACCAAGATAGCGCCGATAGCAGCAGCTATGATGGTAACAACAGAAGCGTTTCTGGTAATTGCAACGCAAGCAACCGATTCGCCGTAGGTTGTATTGGGGCATCCGCCGAAGAAAGCGCCAACCATTGAACCAACGCCATCGCCAAGAAGTGTTCTATGAAGACCGGGTTTCTCAAGAAGGTCTCTGCCGATGATGGAAGAGATGTTTTTGTGGTCAGCGATATGCTCAGCAAATACAACGAAAGCAACAGGAACATAAGCCATTGCGATAGTGCCGATGTAGGTGCCGTTGATTTCGCCAATACCCTTAGCAGCGGTTAAGAAGGTGAACTCGGGGAGTGCGAAGAAGGTTTTAAGAGTAACACCATCAGCTACAAGGTTGGTGAAATGAGCAAAGTTTATAATCATAAGAGATTCGTTTTTGGTTGCGATACCGATAACGGTGAAGATAGCAGCAACAGCATATCCTGCAAGTATACCTATAATAAAGGGGATGAGCTTAGCCATCTTCTTGCCATAGGTAGAGCAAATGGTAACAACGATAAGTGTTATAATACCTATAAGTATGCAAATTAAGGGGTTAGCAACAGATGCACCTTCTGCATTTGAAACGCCGCCTTTTTGAAGGTCGCCGATAGCATTTCCTGCGAGGGAAAGTCCGATGATGGCAACGGTGGGACCAATAACAACGGGAGGCATAAGCTTGTTAATCCAGTTAACGCCAACGAATTTAACGATAAGAGCGATAACAACATAAACAAGACCTGCAAAAACAGCACCGAGGATAAGACCAACATATCCAAGAGAAGCTGAAACGCCGCCTGCAAAGGCTGCTGCCATAGAGCCTAAGAAAGCGAAGGATGAGCCTAAGAAAACAGGGCTCTTGGCTTTAGTGAAAAGAACATAAACCAAGGTTCCGATACCTGCGCCAAAAAGAGCAGCGGCAGGGCTCATGCCGTTTCCGATAATAACCGGAACAACTAAGGTTGCTGCCATAATGGCAAGGAGCTGCTGGATTGCGAAGACAATAACCTGTGAAAACTTAGGCTTGTCCTCAACATTGTAGATGAGATTCATTTTTTTCTTCCTCCATTTTTTACCCCTTTGCGTGTATTCGCAAAAGTTTTATTATATATCCACAGCGCATAGGCTGAGCATACCGAAGCATAATATATACATATATATAATATGTGTTGTCCTATTTAATATAGCATATTAGGTGTCGAAAGTAAAGGTTTTTTATCATTTTTTGGGACAATATTTTGTGGTAAAATATATTGAAAATGCCGAAAAAACACTACTAATAGTGTAAAATACGGTTTTTAAAGGCGTTTTTTGCACCGCCAACTTCCATTTTTGTAGGACTGCACAAGTCAAATGTCAGTAAATGGTAATTAATTCCTATTTTAAAAGGTTACAGGTTTGTAACCTTTTGTAACCAAGTGAGATTTTTGTGCATATTAACTAAAAATTATCGTTTTTGAAACTTTGACATAGTTTATTTTTGTGGTATAATACCAAAGGCTTGCGAAAAATGGCAGGTTCAAAAAACAAAACTTTGTGTTTTAAATTCAAAGGAGTTATTGGATGATAGAAAAAATAAAGTATCATTTGTCGAGAATTTTTAATTCCCGTCAGATGCGCGTAAGTTGTATGGCGGTTATGACCGCACTCACCATCGCGGTAGTTACTTTACTTGGCAATTCCATTTACACCGTTAATATTTTCGATGGCGAAAACACTTACACAGTTCGCACTTTAAGTAACAATGTTACTAAGGTTCTTTCAAACGTTAACCTTAAATCCTCTTCATATAATATTGCAAACACTAAGGTTGTTGGAAGAACAACTAATATTGAAATTTTGTATACCTATCCGGTATTTGTTACCTGCGGTGATAAAACAACCGAGATAAGTTTCACAGGGGGCACAGTTAAGGATGCTCTCGCTCAGGCAGGGTATACCGCCGATGAGCATGATTTCATTGAACCGGCTGCTGATACCGAGATTAAGAAAACCGTTTATATTGATTATACCGATATTTCTTATGTTGATGGTAAATATACAGAGGCTATCCCTTATTCAACCAAAACCGTTTATTCTTCAAACATTTTAAGGGGTGAAACCTCTCTTAAAGCCGGAACAAACGGTCTTAAAGAAGTAAATTATACCGAGAAATTTGTAAATGGTGTTTCGGTTGAGAAAACCGTTGTTTCAACGAATGTTGTAGCCGAGCCCGTTAGCGCAGTTAAAACAGTTGGAACAAGAGCTTATAAAACAAGTGCAGATGTAAAGGCTATTTCGGTCCTTTCTCCATCTAGTGCTATTGAGCTTGATAAAAACGGCAATCCCGTTAAATTTAAGTCTAAGATGACCGTTCGTGCCACGGCTTATACCTATACAGGCAACAACTGTTCAACAGGTGTTGCACCAAAGCCCGGTTATATTGCGGTTAACCCCAAGGTTATTCCTTACGGCACAAAGCTTTATATCAAATCCCCCGATGGCAGCATAACCTATGGCTATGCAGTAGCCGCTGATACAGGCGGATTTATCAAGAAACACCCCACAGGAATAGACCTTTTTATGACCTCGAAAAGCGCTTGCCGCAATTTCGGTGTTCGTAATATGGAAGTTTATATTTTAGAGTAAAGTAAGAAGCCAAGGCGAAAGCCTTGGCTTTAATAGTCAAATACACATACGGTGATGACATACACGCTAAAGCGTGATTACATTCCGCTATCACGGATTACATACCAAGCCTTCGGCTTGGATAAAAAAAGACAGTCCAAAGGACTGTCTTTTTTTGGTGGAGATGAGGAGAATCGAACTCCTGTCCGAAAATCTATTCATATCGGCGTCTCCGAGCGCAGACACATCTTTAGTTTCCCTTAGTTCCCCGTCAAGTGTCGAACTGAAAACCTTGGTAGCCTTTAATTCATGATGGCGGTCAAGGCTTCCCGCCATTCACGTTCACTACTAAAATGACACCCTTGCCGAGCCGTAGTGCTCACGACAAGGATGAGCAGCCAAATTAGGCTGCTAAAGCAACTTTATTGTTGTTAGTTAATTTTTTATGCAGATTTTATAGCGGTTCTGCACCGCTGCTCGCTTCCGATACTTCAAAATCCCCGTCGAAACCTTTACATCCCCGTATATTAATTCGTAATGCGTAATTCGTAATGCGTAATTCGTAATGCGTAATTCGTAATGCGTAATTATTATCTGTTTTGTTCTTTCATAGCGCGGTCGATAGCTCTTGCGGCATCACGCTTTGCGGCAGTTTCACGCTTATCGTGAAGCTTTTTACCCTTGCAAAGTCCTAACTGCACCTTAACAAGTGAACCCTTGAAATACATTGACAAGGGAACTAAAGCCAAACCTTCTTGTTTGACTGCACCCAAAAGCCTCATAATCTCCCTTTTATGAAGTAAGAGCTTTCTATTGCGGTCGGGCTGTTTGTTAAAGATATTGCCGTGCTCATAAGGGCTGATATGGAGCTGCTTGATAATCATTTCGCCGCCGTCCACACTGCACCAAGCATCCTTAAGGTTAACACCGCCCTGTCTTATAGACTTAACCTCAGTGCCCGAAAGGGAAATTCCCGCTTCAAAGCTTTCAAGCACAAAATATTCGTGATAAGCCTTTTTATTTGTTGCAATAGTCTTTGTGTTCTCCACGGAAAATTCCTCCTTTCGAAAAATGTCTAATTTTGTAAAACACTTATAGAATGACAAACGCCTTAAACAGCATAGCTGCAAAGGCGTTTGGTTGAAGGTTAATCTTTATGTAAAAATTAGTCCTCTAAGATAGCATCAACAGGGCAACCTGCTACGCAAGCGCCACAGCTGCAGCATTTCTCAGCATCGATTACATATTGAGTATCTCCCTCAGAGATAGCATCACAGGGACAACCTGCAGCACAAGCACCACAGCTAATGCAAGCATCAGAAATAGTATAAGCCATCAAAATACACCTCCATAGCTTTGTTAATAATGGAATAGGTTAAGCGAAATAGTTCTGTTTCGCTACAAAATCTTTGATTTTGCGACAAATTTTTTATTAAAAATTTGTCCTATCCCATTGAAATGAGTGTTGTGCAAAATTAAATATTAGAATTTAATTTTGCTGAAGCCACTTGTAAAGTGGCTTGTCGAAATGCTCAAAAGCGTTTCGACTAACTACAATCATACTAATATTGTAACACAAACGAGCAAAAAAGCAAGAGGAAATTTTTAATTAATTTTCTTCAACATTTGCTTCTTTGCTGGGTTTTTTATTCTTTGAAACGAGTTTAACCTCGTCTCTGTGAATTTTATAGGGAATAGAATCGCTATCAACGTTCTTTACAAAAAGATTACCTGTTATCAAATTAACATCGGTAACGATGGCAAGACCATCTCTGGTTTTAACGGTTGAGCCAACCCTGGGTGTTATAGAGTTTAAATGCTCATAAGCGTTTTGCTCATATTTAAGGCAGCACATAAGTCTTCCGCAGCTACCCGAAACCTTGGTTGGATTAAGAGAAAGACCTTGTTCCTTTGCCATTTTTATAGAAACTGTTTGGAAATCGTTCAAAAAACGCTTGCAGCAATATGGCTGACCGCAAATTCCCAAACCGCCGAGCATTTTTGCTTCATCACGAACTCCGATTTGGCGAAGTTCAATCCTTGTGTGGAAACGGGCGGCTAAATCTTTAACTAATTCACGGAAATCAACCCTGCCGTCCGATGTGAAGAAGAATACAATCCTCGAGCCATCAAAGGAATATTCAACACTAACAAGCTTCATATCAAGCTTATGTTCCAAAATCATTTCTTCGCAAATCGAGAAGGCCTCGGATTCCTTAGCTTTATTCTCTTCAAGCTTCTTAAAATCCTTTTCATTAGCGATTCTCAGCACCTTGCGAAGAGGCTTTACAATGTCTTCATCCTCAACCAAATGGTTGCCTTCGCTAACATTACCCATCTCTTTACCGCTTTGCATTTCAACTATAACACGGTCGCCCTCTTTAGCTGAAACACCTGCAGAGGCGAAGTAATAGGCTTTGCCACTGTCCTTAAAT